>DATMEI010000808.1:0-33886 GCA_035556995.1 Streptomyces sp. | reverse complement strand
CGTGTGAGTCCGTACTCGATTCGGGACTCGTTTCGGAACTCGTGTCGGACGGGAGGCGCGGGGAGTTGTGCGTGGGGGGCACGCTCAAGGGGAGCACGCTGTCACTATGGGTGCTGCGGTCTTCAACCCGCAAGCTTCCTTCTGATAATTTCAGAGTGAAGAGACAACGGAGCGGCGGGAGTTGACGGTCTGTCCGTTGTCCGTCACTGTCACGGACGGTGAGTACCATCGTCACCGCCGATGACGCCGACCCTCCGGAGGTGGGGCGTGACTGATGCACTGCCGAGCGGGTCGAACGCCCCTACAGTGCTGCGCATCATCCTCGGGAAGCGGCTCAAGGAGCTCCGGGAGGGCTCGGGCGTCCGCATGGAGGAGGCCGCGAACGCCCTGCGGGTCAACCATCTGACGATCCGGCGGATGGAGAACGCCCAGGTCGGCCTCAAAGTCCCCTACGTCAAGGAGCTGTTGCGGCTCTACGGCGTGGGCGACAGCGAGATCGGCGAGTTCATCGCGATGGCCGAGCAGGCCAACGCCCCGGGCTGGTGGTATCCGTTCCGCGACGCACTGCCCGACTGGTTCCGCGCGTACGTGAGCCTGGAGACCGACGCCCAGGTCATCCGCGTCTACGAACCCCACTACGTGACGGGGCTGTTGCAGACGCGCGACTACGCCCGCGCGGTCATCCGTGCCGGATTCCCCAACGCGTCTGAGGAGTCGCTGGAACACCGGGTCGACCTGCGGGTGCGCCGCCAGGCACTGCTCAGCCAGCCGGACGCACCCACGCTGTGGGTCGTGCTGGAAGAGGCAGCACTACGGCGCGACGTGGGCGGATCCGTGGTGATGAGGGGCCAGATGGAGCGGCTGATCGAGGCCACGGAGCTGCCCAACGTCACCTTGCGCATCGTGCCCATGGAAGCGGGCGCCCATCCGGGGACGGGCGGTCACCTGACCTACTTCCGCTTCCGCGAACGGGAGTTGCAGGACATCGTCTACACCGAGGTCGGCCTGACCAGCGCCGTCTACCTGGACCAGAGACCCGACGTGGTCACGCATCTGGAGGCGCTGACCCGCGTCTCGTTGCTGGCCGCCGAGTACGTGCCCGATCCACGGACGTATCTGATGAACTTGTGCAAGGAGTTCGACAAATGACGCCGACAGACGCCGGCTGCTCCCCCACTGGCTGAAGTCGGCCTCAGCGGGACAGGATCAGTTGCGCAGGCCGGCGCAACGCACAGCACCATCCCCTCAGTTCGACAGACCACATCGACCGGCAGGCGGGAAGCCCCCGCCATGTGCTCCCACCCCGCCGGCCCCCCACGGCAGAAAAGGGATGACAGATGACCACGTCCGGCAAGCCGGAGATCGACACCAGCAGGCCGCACTCGGCCCGGATGTACGACTACTACCTCGGCGGCAAGGACTGGTATCCCGTCGATGAGGAAGCCGCCGAGAGGGTTCTGACGGTCTGCCCCCAGATCCGCCACACCGCTGAGACCAACCGCTCGTTCATGCACCGCGCCACGCGCACTCTGGCCTCCGAGTACGGCGTCCGGCAGTTCGTCGACATCGGCACCGGCATCCCCACCCCGCCCAACCTCCATCAGGTCGCGCAGGAAGTGGCTCCCGACTCCCGCGTCGTCTACGCCGACCACGACGCCACCGTCCTGGAATACGCCCACGTCCTGATGCGCAGCGCGCCCGAGGGCCGTACCGCCTACATCAGCGCCGACGTCCGCGAGGACGACATCCTCGACTCCGCGCGGCTGCGCGAGGTCATCGACCTGGACAAGCCCGTCGCCCTCTCACTCGTCGCGCTCCTCCACTTCGTCCCCGACGAGAACAAGCCGTACGACATAGTGCGTGGCCTGCTGGACCGGCTTGCTCCCGGCAGCTTCCTGGTCCTCTCCCACTGCACCACCGACTTCGACGCGGCGGCCTGGCAGGGCGTCAAGAAGATCTACGACGCCGGGGGCACGACAGTGCAGCTGCGCTCCAAGCAGGAGGTCGAACTCTTCTACGACGGCCTGGAGTTGCTCGAACCGGGTGTGACCGCCGCACACCAGTGGCGGCCGGACGGCACGGGCGAGACCACCGCCGACGCCGACGCGCTCCGCAGCGCCACGCTGTACGCGGGAGTGGGCAGGAAGCCGTGAACGTCCCTCTGGGCAAGGACTCCCAGGGCCCCGCCCGCAGGCCGACACAGCACCAGCTGGAGGCGGCCCGCATCCGCGCGAGGACGACCGGGGAGTCCCTGGCGCACGTACTGTCGGTGTTCATGGGCGAGGGCCGCGACGGAACACCCGAGGACGCGGACGAACCGCCCGGCGCAGCCGCCGACTCCGAGCAGCCCACCGCGCCCGTGATCCCGCTGTCCCGCGCCCGGCGCAGCACCCAGGAGGACTGAGCGCCACCTCGCGGTCCGCACGGCGCGGCGCTAGCCTCGCCCGATGCGGCGATTCGAGGGTTACGTGGCGCTGGTGACCGGAGCCGGGCAGGGGATCGGTGCGGCCGTCTCCCGGCGACTGGCGGGCGAGGGCGCGCAGGTGCTGGTGTCCGATCTGGACGGGGCGCGGGCAGAGCGTACGGCGGAGGAGATCCGCAGCGGCACCGGCAGAGGCGGTGATGCCGGTGGCGGCGACAGGGGCGAGGCCGAGGGCCTGGCCTGCGACGTGGGGGACAGGCGGAGCGTCGAGGCAGCGGTGGCACACGCCGTCGCACACTTCGGCCACCTGGACGTCCTGGTCAACAACGCCTACTCCTGCCACCCCGACGCCGAGTTGCTGGAGGACGAGCCGGACGAGGTCTGGCACCGCGACCTGGACACCACCCTCACCGGCGCCTTCCGCTGCGCACGCGCAGCCATGCCGCATCTCGCCGACGCCGGCGGCCGCGGCGCGATCGTCAACATCGGTTCCGTCAACGGCATTCAGGACTTCGGCAACCACGCCTACAGCGCCGCCAAGGCGGGACTGGCGAGCCTCACCCGCACCCTCGCCGGCGACGGCGGTCCACGCGGCGTACGGGTCAACCTCGTCGCACCCGGCACCGTGCACACCGCTGCCTGGGCGGGCCGGGAAGCCGCTCTGGAGCGCGCAGCCTCCATCTACCCGCTGGGCCGCGTCGGACGTCCCGACGACATCGCAGCCGCCGTCGCGTTCCTGGCCTCCGCCGACGCCGCGTGGATCACAGGCGTCACCCTTCCCGTCGACGGCGGCATCACCTCCGTCAACGCGGCCTTCCAGCAGCAGATGACTTGACCTGAAGTGACCTGACGTGACCGGGAGCAGACCTGGCCCTGGCCCTGCCCCTGGCCACGCCGATCAGCGTCGTGTCGCACCCGGAGCGGGTGACGTGGTGGGACGTGCCGTGCGGCAGTGGCCGGAGGCGTTGAGGGCCGCAGCCACCGTGGACGCGGACTCCGCGTCCACGGTGAGGAACGCGCACGTCGGCCCCGAACCGGAGACGAGCGCGGAGAGGGCGCCGGCGGCGGTGCCCGCCTTGAGGGTGTCGTTCAGCGAGGGGCGCAGCGAAACAGCCGCCGCCTGAAGGTCGTTGGACAGCGCACCGGCGAGCGCGAGGGCATCCCCCGTGCGCAGTGCGTCGAGCAGCTGCTGCGAAGGCTCCGGCTCCGGAACGGAGCCGGCGGTCGCGCCCGTACCGGCCGATTCCCGGAGCCGGTCGCATTCGCGGTAGACGGCGGGAGTGGACAGGCCGCCGTCCGCGACGGCGAAGACCCAGTGGAAGGTTCCGCCGACCTCCAGCGGTGTCAGCAACTCGCCGCGCCCACGCCCCAGAGCCGCTCCACCCGCGAGGGCGAAGGGCACGTCAGAGCCCAACTCGGCGCAGAGCGCGAGGAGTTCTTCGCGGGACGTTTTCGTACCCCACAGCTCGTCGCATGCCAGCAGCGCACCCGCCGCATCGGCGCTGCCGCCTGCCATGCCTCCGGCGACGGGAACGTCTTTGGCGATGTGCAGGCGGACGTCCGGTTCCCTGCCGTGCCGCTCGGCGAGCAGCTTCGCGGCACGCGTGGCCAGATTGCTCTCATCCAGGGGGACTTGGTGCGCGTCCGTACCGGAGACGGTCAGCCGGACCCCGTCCCCGTCCCGGTCGGCGCGGCTCGCGGTGACCTCGTCGTAGAGGCCGACGGCGAGGAAGACGTTCGCGAGGTCGTGGAAACCGTCCGGGCGCAGACCACCCACCGCGAGCTGGACGTTGACCTTCGCGGGCACCCGTACGGTCACATGACCGGCACCGGCCTCGGCTTTCACGCGGCTGTCTCCTTGTGCTGTGCGCGCTGCTCCGCGATCGCGGCGAACTCCTCGACGGTGAGCGCTTCTCCGCGCGCCTGCGGTGAGACTCCGGCGCGGGTCAGTGCCTCCTCGGCAGCCGCCGCGGACCCCGCCCACCCGGCGAGCGCCGAGCGCAGCGTCTTGCGGCGCTGCGCGAACGCCGCGTCGACGACGGCGAACACCTCGTCCCGGCTCGCGCTCGTACGCGGTGGGTCGCGGCGTACGAGGGAGACCAGCCCCGAGTCCACCTTCGGTGCGGGCCAGAAGACTTTGCGGCCGATGGCGCCCGCCCGCTTCACCTCGCAGTACCAGGATGCCTTGACCGACGGCACACCGTAGACCTTCGAGCCGGGCGGCGCCGCCAGCCGGTCCGCGACCTCCGACTGGACCATCACCAGGGCGCGTTGGAGCGCCGGGAACGTGGCCAGCATGTGCAGCAGCACCGGAACGGCCACGTTGTAGGGCAGGTTGGCGACCAGGGCGGTGGGCGGCAGGCCGGGCAGCTCCTCCACCTGCATCGCGTCAGCGTGTACGAGCGTGAAGTAATCCGCGCGCTCCGGCAGCCGGGCACGTACGGTCGCCGGGAGCTCTGCCGCGAGCTGGTCGTCGATCTCGACGGCGATCACGTGCTTCGCGGTCTGGAGCAGTGCGAGGGTCAGCGAGCCCAGGCCGGGGCCGATCTCCAGCACGACGTCGTCGGCGTGCACGTCAGCCGTGCGTACGATCCGGCGCACCGTGTTCGCGTCGATGACGAAGTTCTGACCCCGCTGCTTGGTGGGACGGATATCCAGCGCAGCGGCCATCTCGCGGATGTCGGCGGGACCCAGGAGCGCGTCGGAGTCGCGACCGACGGGACCGGGACCAGGGGGACCGGGATCGGCGTCGGGGTCGGGAGCTTCGTTCACCGCGCCAGTTTACGGCCGCAGAAAGGCCACGGACTCGCCCCCTCCGAGACGTAGAGCTTCTTGGCCCGGTAGGTCTGCTCCTCCGCCGGCGCATCCTGCGGACGGCCGCTTCCGCCCAGGCCGCGCCAGGTGTGGGGGTCGAACTGGTAGAGCCCGCCGTAGTGCCCCGATGTGTCCACAGCGGCCGGTCTGCCGCCGGACTCGCACTGCGCCAGAGCCGGCCAGTCGAGATGGTCGGCGCCGGGCACGGAGCGCGGCAGGGGCATCGTGCCGACGCGGATGATCTCCTTCTGAGGCCGCCGCACCACCTCGACGGCGATCCGTCTCGGCTTCTCCCGCATGCCGTTGACGGTACGCAGCCGGTAGGTCACCCGCCGGATGCCGGGCCTGCCCGCACGTGCCACGACCTCTGTGCCCTCAGTCAGCCGGGGGTCCGCCTGCCGCACCGTCTCGAAGTCGATCCGCTCCTCCTTCACCTTCTCGCGGCCGGTGATCCGCATGACGGTGATGGTCTGCCCGTCGTGCGGGAAGCTCTCCATCGGCGCGGACGTGGTGTCCAGGCCGCCGAGTTGGACGCCGGCTTCGTCGAGTGCTTCGAGCACCGTCGCCGCGTTGGTACGTACGGTCTTCTCCTTGCCGTCGGCGAGGAACGTGACGCCGCGCTCGGTCATGACCTCCAAGGTGATGCCGTCACGCCCGATGTGGGCGCTGGGCGCCAGCGAGAGACGCGCACCCTCCGAGCGCACGCCCAGCTGCCGCAGAGCGCCCTCGACGGTGCGTTCGGTCGTCCACACCTTGTGGCGGGTGCCGTCGAGAGTGAGGTCGACGGGACGGCCGTGGTGGACGGCGATCTCGTCGCCGTTGGCGAGCGCCTGCTGCGGTGAGGGGCCGACCTTGTCGTGCTCACCGACCTTCACGCCCTCCTCCTCGAGGAGTTCACCGACGTCGTCGGCGAAGGTGTGGAGGGTGCGCGGGCTGCCGTCGACGCTGAGTTCGACTGCCTTGTCGTGGGCCACGAAGGCGGAGGTGCCGCCCGCCAGGAACGCCACGACAAGGGCCTGCGGCACCAACCGGCGCAGCGCCTCGGGGCGTTGGGCGGCCTTGCGGGCGCGCTCGGCGCGGCGCGCGGCGGCGCGTCCGCCTTCGGGGCGCGGCGGTTCGGGGGACGCCGGTGTGCGGGCGGGCGGTTCGGGGGACGCCGGTGTGCGGGCGGGCGGTTCAGCGGATCCGTCGGTCTCGTAGGAGGGCCGGTACGTGTCGTAGGGGTTCCGCTCGTAGCGGGCGGCCGGCGGGAACCCGGGTTTGAACCCCGGTTTCGTCTCGGACCCGGACTCCCGCACGGACTCCCGTGCGGCTTCCCGCCCGAAGTCCCGTCCGTACAGCTGGCCGTAGGCCTGCGTGTACATCGGCGGAACGTACGACGCGGGGCGGCTGCGGGCCTGCTCCGGTACGCGCTGCGGCTTCACCTGCCCGCCCGGCGAAGGCTTCACCTGCACGCGCGTACCGCGGCCACCACGGCGCACCGCGCGATGACTTCCCTGCGACTGCGACTGGCTCAACGACGCACTCCAAGATCCGGCGGGATGTCGCGCGGACTGTAGCCGGAGTTGCGTCACTCTCCAAAGTGAAGTCACTACACAGGGTGGTATTCCGGCGATTCGCGGGTCGCTGCGGGCGCGTTCGTCAATAGCCGAAGGCGCGTGCCGTGTTGGCGGCGACGTGCTCTGCCAGGGCGTCTTCGGACATCCCCTTCGTCTCCGCCATCGCGCGCAGCGTGACCGGAACGAGGTACGGCGCGTTAGGCCGTCCGCGGTACGGCATCGGCGTCAGGAAAGGCGCGTCGGTCTCCACGAGCACCAGTTCCGCGGGCGCGACGGCGAGAGCGTCCCGCAGCGGCTGCGCGTTCTTGAAGGTGACGTTCCCCGCGAAGGACATGAACCAGCCCTTGGCGGCGCAGAGTTCGGCCATTTCCGCGTCGCCGGAGTAGCAGTGGAAGACGGTGCGTTCGGGGGCGCCTTCCTCGTCGAGGATGCGCAGCACGTCGTCGTGCGCGTCCCGGTCGTGGATGACCAGCGCACGCTGCTGCCGCTTGGCGATCGCGATGTGCGCGCGGAACGAGTACTGCTGGGCGGCGACGCCGTCCTCGCCCGTACGGAAGTAGTCGAGCCCGGTCTCCCCGACGGCGAGCACCTGAGGCAGCGCGGCCAGTTTCTCGATCTCCGCGAGAGCCGCGTCGAGGTCCGCGCGATCGCCCACGCGGGGCGCCTCGTTGGGGTGCAGGGCGACGGCGGCGTGCACGGACGGGTGCCGGGCGGCGGTCTCTGCCGCCCAGCGGGACCGCTCCAGATCACAGCCGACCTGTACGAGCGTGGTGACCCCGACCGAGGCGGCTGCCGCGACCGCCTCCTCGACCGAGGGCTCCTGCATGTCGAGGTGCGTGTGCGAATCGGCGACCGGCACGCGGAGCGGTTCGGGCAGCGGAGGTGCAGCCTGCTGCGTGGAAGTCGGCATGGCGCGATCCTAGGACGCGCCGTGCACGCCCTACTGCCGCGGGTCCCGCGCGGCCGAGACCCGGCCGGCGCGCATGATCCGCAGCTGGTGCCCTTCGCAATTGGTGCACGTGGGGTGCTTGATCGGTGAGGGAACCCGTTCACCACCGGAGTGATAGGTCACGAACGGAGTGCCGTCGGGATATTCGAGATGCCTGATCTCGTATTCCTGTTCCCAGCCGTGTCCGCACCGCATACAGACGAAGGAGTACGCCTCGTGAACGGGTTTTCCGGAGTGGTCCATGGCAGCACCTCTTTCCGGCCGATAGGCCCGCCACCAGTGGACTCCTCTTCCCGGCAAAAGGCGCCGGGCGCGTTCTGAAGTTGATGAGGATTTGGCTTCGCCATGGTGCAGCAATCCGTTTCACGGGTTCGCTTTGCCGAATACGGAGGGTGCTTTACCCGCCGCTTGTCACCGGCCACCCGAAAGGAAACCCGCCGCCACGCAGCAGCCCCACATCCGCCACGTAGCCGCCTCCTGAGAAACCACGGAGTTCCCTACGGGCCGCCGTGTGAGGCAGCCCGCGCAGCCGCCCCGTCCGGCCGGTTCTTCGCGGCGACCACCGCGTCGAAGACCTCCCGCTTCGGTACGCCCGCCTGCTTCGCCACCGCCGCGATCGCCTCCTTGCGCCGTTCACCTGCGTCTTCGCGCACCGCGACCCGTCGGACCAGCTCCGCTGCGTCCAACTCCCGTCCGTCCGGCTCAGGGGCGCCCTCGACGACGACGGTGATCTCACCGCGCACTCCGTCCGCCGCCCAGCCGGCCAGTTCACCGAGCGGGCCGCGCCGTACCTCCTCGTAGGTCTTCGTCAGCTCCCGGCACACAGCCGCACGCCTGTCCGCGCCGAAGGCCTCCGCCATCGCCGTCAGCGTCGCCTCCAGCCGGTGCGGCGCCTCGAAGTACACCAGTGTGCGGCGCTCCTCGGCGGCCTCGCGCAGCCGTGCCTGCCGCTCGCCTCCCTTGCGGGGGAGGAAGCCCTCGAAGCAGAAGCGGTCGACGGGGAGCCCCGACAGCGCCAGCGCCGTCAGCACGGCGGACGGGCCGGGCACGGCGGTCACGCCGACGCCCCGCTCCACCGCCGCGGCCACGAGCCGGTACCCCGGGTCGGACACGGACGGCATGCCGGCGTCCGTCACCAGCAGCACCCTCGCCCCCTCCACGAGCGCGTCGGCCAACTCCGGTGTACGGGCTGCCTCGTTGCCCTCGAAGTACGAGACGACTCTGCCCTCGGGACGTACGCCCAGCGCCTGAGTGAGCCGCCGCAGCCGCCGGGTGTCCTCCGCGGCGACGATGTCCGCTTCGGCGAGTTCGCGGGCCAGCCGCGGCGGTGCGTCGGCGACGTCCCCGATGGGAGTTCCGGCGAGTACGAGCGTTCCAGTCACATCCGTCATCCTCCCAGGGCGCCCCGCGAGGCGGCCCGCGGGCGGACGGAGTTTGCGTGGCGGCACCTGCCGGCGGGTGCGTTCCCTACGATGGGCCGGTGACGACCAGTGACACCGCGGCAGACGTCCAGCGCGCGGAGACCCCGGACAGGCTGCCCACCTGGCAGGTCCGGCTGCGCCGTTTCGGCTATGCGGGGCGCCCGCGGGTCGGTACCCGGGAACGTCTCGTCCCGCCCTTTCCCAAGCCGGATCTGCGCATCGGCGCCATGTTCGGTCTCTCGCCGCACGCCGCGGCCTCGCTCGCGCGCTGGGCGGCGTGGGGCGGTCCGCTCCTGGTCGCACTGATCGCGGGGGCGCTCCGCTTCTGGCAGCTGGGCTCCCCGCACGCCGTGATATTCGACGAGACGTATTACGCCAAGGACGCCTGGTCCCTCTTCCAGTACGGCTACGAGGGCAGCTGGCCGGACAAGGCCAACGACCGCATCCTCGCCGACCCCCAGCGGATTCCGCTCTCGCCCGAGGGCGCCTACGTCGTCCACCCGCCGGTCGGTAAGTGGATCATCGGCCTCGGGGAGTGGATGTTCGGGCTGAATCCCTACGGCTGGCGCTTCATGACGGCCGTCCTCGGCACCCTGTCGGTGCTGATGCTGTGCCGGATCGGGCGGCGCCTGTTCCGCTCCACCGTGCTCGGCTGCCTCGCCGGTGCGCTGATGGCCGTGGACGGCCTGCACTTCGTGATGAGCCGCGCCGCGCTGCTGGACCTGGTGCTGATGTTCTGGGTGCTGGCGGCCTTCGGCTGTCTGCTGATCGACCGGGACAGATCCCGTTCCCTGCTCGCCCGCGCGCTGCCCGAAGACGAACCGGACCCGGAAGCCGGCGGCCGGCTGCGGCTGGGTCTGCGCCCGTGGCGGCTGGCCGCCGGGGTCTGCCTGGGCCTCGGATTCGCCACCAAGTGGAACGGCCTCTACATCCTTGCCGCCTTCGGCCTTCTCACCGTCCTGTGGGACATGGGCGCCCGTCGTACGGCAGGGGCGCCGCGGCCCTTCGCGGCGATGCTCCGCCGGGACGCCCTGCCGGCGTTCGGCTCCCTCGTCGTCGTGACATTCGGCACCTATCTCGCGTCCTGGTCCGGCTGGTTCGCCACCTCGGGCGGCTACTTCCGTGACTGGGCCGACAAGGCGGGAGCAGCCGGGCCGTGGGGCTGGCTGCCGGGACCGCTGCGCAGCCTGTGGCACTACGAGGCGGAGGTGTACGACTTCCACGTCGGCCTCACATCCGGTCACACCTATGAGTCCAACCCCTGGAGCTGGCTGATCCTCGGCCGTCCCGTCTCGTACTTCTACGAGTCGCCGAAGGCGGGCAAGGACGGCTGCACGGCCCAGGGGGAGGGCTGCGCCCGCGAAGTGCTGGCGCTGGGCACGCCGTTGCTGTGGTGGGCCGCGTGCTTCGCGCTGCTGTACGTGTTCTACCGCTGGCTGTTCCGGCGCGACTGGCGTGCGGGCGGCATCCTGTGCGGGGTCGCGGCGGGTTATCTGCCGTGGTTCATGTACCAGGAGCGGACGATCTTTCTTTTCTACGCGGTCGTCTTTGTGCCTTTCCTGTGTCTTGCTGTGAGCATGATGATCGGCGCTCTCGCCGGTCCGCCGGGTGTGGGGGAACGCAGACGCACGATGGGAATCGTCGCCTCGGGTGTGCTCGTGCTGCTCATCGTGTGGAACTTCGTCTATTTCTGGCCGGTGTACACGGGAGAGACGATCCCGATGGAGTCGTGGCGTCAACGCATGTGGTTCGAGACGTGGATCTAGTTGCGGACCCGGTTGCGGATCTGATGGCGGATCCGGTTGCGGATCTGGAAGTGAACGTGGAATGAACGGGGATCCAATCGCCCGCCGGCGGCTCCCGTAGGGTTGCGTTCACCGCCCGGAGTCTCGATCCGGTGATTATTCGAAACCGCTTCCCGGCCATATACGGCCTAACGGGGATACCGGGGGCACAGGATGTTGCATGCGTGCTCTAGGGTGCCTCGCACAGGTCCTTGGCCGCGTCGGCTGAGGCGGGGTGGAGGGGCAGATTCTCTAATGCGTGACACTCAGAAGATGGCGCTGATCGGAGGCGCCGCCGCAGTTGTCGTGGGCGCCACCGGCTTCGGCGTCTACGCCCTCGTCGGAGGTGACAGCAAGGAAGGCGGCGACGGAAGCGTCACTTCGTCCGATGACAAGGGCACCAAGAAGGTCGAGAAGGGGCCGCCCAGCGCGGCCGAAGTACGCACCACGGCACAGCGGTTCCTGACCGCGTGGTCCTCCGGCGACGCCAAGAAAGCCGCCGCGCTCACCGATGACAAGGCCGCAGCCGCCGCCGGGCTGAAGAGCTACCACGACGACGCGCGCGTCTCCAAGGTCGCGCTGTCGCCCAGTTCCGCTTCGGGCACGAAGGTGCCCTTCGACGTGAGCGCGAAGATCGCGTACCAGCAGCAGCAGTCCTCATGGTCCTACAGTTCCCAACTGGAGGTCGTACGGGACAAGAAGAGCGGCAAGCCGGTCGTCGACTGGAAGCAGTCGGTGATGAATCCGAAGCTGAAGGAAGGCCAGTCGGTCAAGACCGGCAAGGCGGGCACCCCGCCCATCAAGGCCGTCGACCGCAACGGTGCCGCGCTCACCAAGGAAGAGCACCCGATGCTCGCCAGCATCCTCGACGACCTGCGCAAGCGGTACGGCGACAAGACTGACGGCACTCCGGGCATCGAGACCCGCATCGTCGACGCCAAGGGCAAGGACACCGGCACCACCCTGCGCACGCTCTCCAAGGGCCAGCCCGGCACCCTCAAGACCACCCTCGACAAGAAGCTCCAGGTGGCCACCGAGCAGTCGGTGAAGGGCAAGCCCAAGGCCGCCGCCGTCGCGATCCAGCCCAGTACCGGCGAGCTGCGCGCGGTCGCCAACTCGCCGGCCGACGGTTTCAACAACGCCTTCCGCGGCTCTCTCGCGCCGGGCTCCACCATGAAGGTGATCACCAGCGCGCTGCTGCTCGACAAGGGTCTCGCCTCGCCGGGCAAGCAGCACCCGTGCCCGAAGTACCACACGTACGGCGGCTGGAAGTTCCAGAACGACGACAAGTTCGAGATCAAGGACGGCACGTTCTCGCAGAGCTTCGCCCGTTCCTGCAACACCGCCTTCATCTCGCAGGCCGAGAAGCTCAAGGACGACGACCTGACCAAGGAGGCCCGTGACGTCTTCGGCATCGGCCAGAACTGGCAGGTGGGCACGGGCACTTTCGACGGCAGCGTGCCCGTCCAGTCGGACGCGCAGATGGCCTCCTCCCTGATCGGTCAGGGAGGCGTGCGGATGAATCCGCTCAACATGGCCTCCGTCTCGGCGACCGTGCAGAGCGGCACCTTCAAGCAGCCCGTGATCGTCTCGCCTTCGCTGGACGACCGTACGCTCGCCAAGGCGTCGCGCGAGATGAAGCCGCAGACCAAGAGCGACCTGAAGGCCCTGATGCAGCTGACGGCCGCAAGCGGTACGGCTGCGAAGCCGATGGCCGGGCTCAGCGGCGACGTCGGAGCCAAGACGGGCTCCGCGGAGGTCGACGGCCAGAAGAAGCCGAACGCCTGGTTCACGGCGTACAACGGTGACGTCGCGGCCGCCGCGGTGGTCCCGGCCTCGGGGCACGGCGGCGACAACGCCGGCCCGGTCGTCCGCAACATCCTGGACGCCGCCGCGGGCTGAGCCCGCACGTGACGTGCACAGAGAGCGGTGCTCCCCAAGGGGGCACCGCTCCTTGTGTGTTGTGGAGCGCGTCGTGGTGTGTGTCCTGGTGTGAGCCGTGTCACGGGCCTGGACGGCCCGCCCCGCCGCGGCCCACGCGCCGACGGAAACCGCTTCGCGTGCCCCGCGGGCGAGCGGGTAGCGTCGGCCGCATGAGCCAGGCCAGCCGCGAACCAGCAGCCCACCCCCGTTTCGCCGCCGCCCTGTCGGCTCTCGGGATCGGCGACGTCGAGGTCCGCGCATTCCCCGACGCGACCCGCACCGCGGCGCAGGCCGCCGAGGCGATCGGCTGCGAACTGAGCCAGATCGTCAAGTCGCTGATCTTCGAAGTGGACGGCGAACCCGTCCTGGTGCTGATGGACGGCGCTTCACGGGTCGATGTGCGGCTGGTACGGGCCGAGTTGGACGCACAGAGCGTGAAACGGGCGGATGCCGCACTTGTGCGCGAGGCGACGGGATACGCGATCGGCGGCGTACCGCCCTTCGGACACGTCACCGGGATGCGCGTGCTCGCCGACCGTCAACTGCTCGACCACGAGGTGGTCTGGGCCGCCGCGGGCACCCCGCACACGGTGTTCGCGCTCGCTCCCAAGCCACTGATCGCCCACGCCCGCGGCTCACTTGTGGACGTACGCGAGCAGCCCGCCGACGCTTCGTGACGCCGCTGGTCGTTGCGGCGGTCCTGACCGCCGCGGTCACGCACGCCTCCTGGAACGCCCTCGCACACCACATCAAGGACCAGCTCCTCGCCTTCACCCTCGTCGGCTCGGGAGGCGCGCTGTGCGGGCTGCTGCTGGCCTGCTTCGTGCCCGTACCGGCTGCCGGGGCCTGGCCGCCGCTGCTGGTCTCCGCGGTGCTCCACGTCGTCTACCAGCTGTTGCTGATGCGGTCGTTCGGGCTCGGCGACTTCGGGCAGATGTATCCGATCGCGCGAGGCACCGCGCCGCTCGTGGTGACCGTCCTGGCCGCGGTCTTCCTCCATGAGCTGCCGGACGCCTGGCAGTTGACGGGCGTGGCAGTCGCCTCCGCGGGACTGCTGGGCGTCGCGCTGTGGGGGATACGCAGGAAGGGCGCCCGCCCGGCGACGGGGGATGCCTCAGCGTCTTCTGGGCCTTCCGCGCCGTCCGCGCCGTCGGTGTCTTCCGCGCCGTCCGGCTCCTCCCAGTTTCCCGCCCTGATCGCGGCCGTCGCCACCGGTCTGGCCATCGCCTCCTACACGGTGGTCGACGGCGCGGGCGTACGCGCCTCCGGCTCGGCCCCCGGCTATGTCGCCTGGCTGATGCTGCTGGAGGGCCTCCCCATCCCCGCGTACGCGCTCATCACGCGGCGTGGTGCTCTGCCCGCACAGCTGCGTCCCGTCGCCCTGCGCGGTCTGGCCGCCGGTGCGCTCTCCGTCGTGGCGTACGGGCTGGTGCTGTGGGCGCAGACCCGTGCACCGCTGGCCCCGGTCGCCGCACTGCGCGAATCATCGATCATCGCCGGGGCGGCCATAGGCGCCGTGTTCTTCAAGGAACGCTTCGGTACGCCCCGCATGGCCGCCTCCGCGCTGCTGGTCGGCGGCATAGCGCTGATGCTGCACGGCGGCTGAGTACGCTCTGTGCTGCGCATCGCGGGCGCACTACCCAGCGGGGGCATCGGAGGTGCCCGACACGTCAGTACCCTGGAATGCTGACCGGCCCGCCGCGTAACAGGAGTGAGATGGCTGTCAACCTCGTCAATCTGGAAGCCGTGGGCAAGGTCTACGGCACCCGGGCGCTGCTCGACGCTGTCTCGCTCGGAGTGAGCGAGGGCGACCGCGTCGGCGTCGTCGGGCGGAACGGGGACGGCAAGACCACCCTGATCCGGCTGCTGTCCAAGCTGGAACCGGCGGACGACGGCCGCGTGACGCACTCGGGCGGCCTCCGCCTGGGCGTGCTCACCCAGCACGACTCGCTGGACCCCGCCGCGACCGTGCGGCACGAGGTGGTCGGCGACATGGCCGACCACGAGTGGGCGGGCGACGCGAAGATCCGTGACGTGGTGACCGGGCTCTTCGGCGGGCTCGACCTCCCCGGCTTCGCCCACGGCCTCGACACCGTCATCGGCCCGCTCTCCGGTGGTGAGCGGCGACGCATCGCGCTTGCGCAACTCCTCATCTCCGAGCAGGACTTGATCGTGCTCGACGAGCCGACCAACCACCTCGACGTCGAGGGCATCGCCTGGCTGGCGCAGCATCTGCGCTCACGCCGCTCGGCACTCGTCTGCGTGACGCACGACCGGTGGTTCCTCGACCAGGTGTGCACACGCATGTGGGACGTGCAGCGTGGCGGCGTCCACGAGTACGAAGGGGGCTACTCCGACTACGTCTTCGCGCGGGCCGAGCGTGAGCGGATCGCCGCACAGGAGGAGAGCAAGCGGCAGAACCTGATGCGCAAGGAGCTGGCCTGGCTCCGGCGGGGTGCCCCTGCCCGTACGAGCAAGCCGCGTTTCCGTATCGAGGCGGCCAACGCGCTCATCGAGAGCGAGCCGCCGCCGCGGGACAGCGCGGAGCTGATGCGGTTCGCCAACTCGCGGCTGGGCAAGACCGTCTTCGAGCTCGAGGACGTGACGGTGCAGGCCGGGCACAAGGTGCTGCTGAAGCATCTGACGTGGCAGCTCGGCCCCGGCGAGCGCATCGGTCTGGTCGGTGTCAACGGGGCCGGCAAGACGTCGCTGCTGCGGGCCCTGGAGGAGACGGCGCAGGCCGCGCGCAGCGGCGAGGAGCGGCAGTCGGACCTCGTCACGGGTGGCCGTGTCAAGGTCGGCAAGACGGTGAAGCTGGCGTATCTCTCGCAGGAGGTCGCCGAGTTGGACCCGAAGAAGCGCGTGCTGGAGGCCGTCGAGCAGGTACGCGGGCGGGTCGATCTCGGAGGGGGCCGGGAGATGAGCGCGTCGCAGCTGTGCGAGCGCTTCGGCTTCGTGAAGGAGAAGCAGTGGACGCCGGTCGGTGACCTCTCCGGAGGTGAGCGCCGACGCCTGCAGATTCTGCGTCTGCTGATGAACGAGCCCAACGTGCTGTTCCTGGACGAGCCGACGAACGACCTCGACATCGAGACCCTCACCCAGCTCGAGGACGTGCTGGACGGCTGGCCGGGTTCGCTCGTCGTGATCTCGCACGACCGGTTCTTCGTCGAGCGCACCACCGACCGGGTGTTCGCGATGCTGGGGGACGGCACGCTGCGGATGCTTCCGCGCGGCATCGACGAGTATCTGGAGCGCCGTGCGCGTCAGCGTGAGGGTGCCTCGGCCGGCGGGGCGAAGTCGCCCGCCGGGCGCACCTCTTCGGGGTCCGGTTCCTCACCCGCGAGTTCTTCTCCGGCTCCGGCTCCGGTCCCGGCTGCGGCACCGTCCTCGGCTACCTCGTCGGCTGCGGCGCGTGCCGAGCAGAAGGAGATGCAGCGCATCGAGCGTCAGCTGGACCGGATCGAGGAGAAGCAGTCCGCGCTGCACTCGGCGCTGGCCGAACACGCCACGGACTTCGCCCGCGTCGCGGACCTGGACACCGAACTGCGTGAACTCGCCTCGCAGCGCGATGAGTTGGAGGCGCGCTGGATGGAGCTGGCCGAGAAGCAGTAACTGGCAGGGCGGCAGGAGCGCGCCCGCGAAGGCGGAGGCATCGCCGGCAGCCGGGCCACGGCTGCGTTCCGGGCACGTCTCCTCCGGGGTCTTCCCGCCCGTGCTGCACGTCTTTTCCGGCCGTCCCGCCCGGGAACCGGACCGGCGGTTCGTTGTGTCCGGTGATAGAAAGAACCTCCGCGTACAAGCCAGCCGAAGGCGGACCTGATGTCCGATTCGCTCCGCCCTACGGGGGTTTGAGGGGCGGACGTCCGGTCTGTTTCATCAACGAGGGAACCGTCATGTCGCAGCCGCCTCCACCTCCGCCGCCCAGTCAGCCCCCCGGTGGGCAGCCGCCACAACCGCCCGGACAGCCGCCGGGCGCGCCGCAGGGCGGCGGGTACGGCTATCCCCAACAGCCGCCGCAGGGCGGGGGTTACGGCTATCCGCAGCAGCCCCCGGGCGGTGGCTACGGCTTCCCGCCGCAGCCGCCGCAGCAGGGATACGGCTATCAGCAGCAGCCGGGCCAGCAGCCCTACGGTCCCGGCCCGGGGATGTACCCGACGGCGCCGCCCCAGGGTGGGTACGGCCCCGGAGGTCCGGGTGTTCCCGGTGGTGGAGGCGGAAACGGCAAGATGGCCGCCATCGTCGCCGCGGCCGTCGCCGTGGTGCTGATCATCGGCACCGCCGGCTACTTCCTGATCAACAACGACGACGGCGGTAAGCAGGCCGACGACAAGAAGTCCACAACGGGGGGCCCGGGGGGCGGCAAACCGGCCAGTACCGAGGCCAAGGAGCTCTTCAAGATCCAGTCGCCGAAGGTCGAGGACGATCCGGTGAGTGTCACCGGCGCCTGGGCCACCGACAAGGTCTTCGCCAAGAGCACCGTCAACGGCATCATCGGCATCGACGCCGCCAGCGGTGAACAGGCGTGGAAGCGTCCCCTCGACGGTGAGATCTGCGCCGTCTCGAAGCACCTCAGCAAGTCCGGCAGGACTGCGGTGATCTTCGCGGAGACCAAGTCCTCCCGCGCGGACTGCAATCAGATCGCTGTCATCGATATCGACAGCGGCAAGAAGGAATGGCAGAAGAAGCTGCCGCAGAGCGGCTACGCGTCGTCGTCGGGAATGGACCTGACGATCAGCCAGGACGTCATCGCGGCGAAGTGGATCGGCGGTTCGGCGGCGTTCAAGGTCTCCGGCGGCCGGAAGCTGTGGCAGGCCGAAGAGGACAAGGGCTGCGAGGACGACGGTTTCGCGGGCGGTGAGGAGATGATGGCTGTCGTGAAGTGCGGCAGCTACAGCGACCCGAAGCTGAAGGTGCAGAAGCTCACCCCTGAGACAGGCCAGTCGACTTGGGAGTTCGACGTGCCCAAGGGCGTGGAGCGCGCCCGGATCATCTCCACCGACCCGGTCGTGCTCGCCGTCAGCGCGGGCACCAGCACCACGACCGATGTGATGACCGTCGGCGAGGACGAGAAGCTCAAGGCCAAGATCTCCCTGGGTGACAACAAGTTCCAGCCCGGATGCGGCACAGGGGTCGAGTCCTGCGCGACCGCGGTCGCGGACAAGAACTACGTGTACATGCCGTCCGGGAGTCACCAGGGCGAAACCTCGTCGACGAACGAGATCATGGCCTTCGACTTCAACACCGGTAAGCCCGCGTGGAAGTCGGACGCGGGGGAGAGGCGCAACATCGTCCCCGTGCGGATGCTCGACGACAAGCTCATCGCGTACAAGAAGCCGACGTACGACTCGGGCGGCCAGGTGGTCGCCGTCGACCCGGCGCAGCAGGGCAAGCAGGAGCTGTACTTCCGCAACCCCGACGACAGCGCGCAGATCGAGAACAACTTCGCCGGCGTCTCACTGCGCGAACCCCCCATCTACGAGAACGGGCGTCTTTTCCTTCACCAGACGCTGATCTCGAAGAACAGCACCAGCAGTTATGCGAAATACCTCGGCATCGGCTTCGGCGTCGAATAACCGTGGCACGCAAGCCTGAACACCCCTTCTCCGCCGTTCCTGCGCTCTTCTCTCACCGAAGGGGCGCGGAACGGCGGGTGAGCGTGTAGCTTCCGGGAGCACAGGAGAGGGGCTGTGCCCAGGTGGGGTCCCCCGGGCCGCAGGGCGGCCGAGGGGAGGGGTGCGGCCCCGGGAGTGTGGGGGGTTGTTGCGCATGAGCATCCGGCTCATGGTCGTGGACGAACACAGACTGCTCGCCGAGGCTCTCGCCTCGGCGTTGAAACTGCGCGGCCACCGTGTGCTCGCTGCCGCGGCGCCCAGCGCCGGCGCGGCGGAGCTGGTGCTGAGCCGTGCCCCGGAAGTGTGTCTGCTGGGTACGGCAGTGCCTGCCGAGGCGGGCGTCTTCGATCCGGTGCTGCGCATAAAGCGGGAGAAGCCGCAGATAGCTGTCGTCGTGCTGGGCCCGGTTCCCAGCCCCCGCGGCATCGCCTCCGCCTTCGCTGCGGGGGCGTCCGGCTACGTACGGCATGACGAGCGGATCGAGGGCGTCGAGCGCGCCATGATGAAGGCGCGGGCGGGCGAGGCGGCGGTGGCGCCGCAGCTGCTGCAGGAGTCCTTCGCGGAACTGCTCAACCCCGTCGCGGAACCCGACGACGAGGGCGCCCGGCTTCTGCAGCTCCTCACGCCGCGTGAGGTGGAGGTGCTGATGCGCGTCGCCGACGGCGAGGACACCCGGCTGATCGCGGAGGGGATGCGCATAGCGCCGAGCACTGCGCGTACGCATGTGCAGCGTGTGCTGATGAAGCTGGGTGTGGGTTCCCGTCTGGAGGCGGCGGCGCTCGCGGCCCGTACGGGGCTGCTCGAGCGGGTCTCACGCCCGGGCGCCGTCCTGGAGTGAGCGGGCGGTCCGCCTGCTCCGGAGTGTTCTCCGATCTTTCAACGGGATTGTCTCCGATGCCCGTTGTATAAACGTCTGAGCCCGTCCATCCTCTGCAAGGCATCGACGAGTTGTCGGGCCGTGATTCCTTGTGTGCGATTATGTTGAGGTCGGAAGGGTGAGGAGACACTGTTGAAGAAGACCTCAAACCGGCTTGCCGACGGCCGCGAGATCATTTACTACGACCTGCGTGACGACGCAGTGCGTGACGCCGTCGACGAGCGCCCCCTGGAGGGCACGGCCACCGCCTCGGAGATCCGCTACGACCCGCTGCTCTCCGAGTGGACCGCCGTCACCGCGCACCGGCAGGGCCGTACGTACCATCCGCCCGCCGACGCGTGCCCCCTCTGCCCGAGCCGGGACGGACGGCTGAGCGAGATTCCCGAAGCCGCCTACGACGTCGCCGTCTTCGAGAACCGCTTCCCCTCCTTCACAGGCGGCCCCGGCCCCGTCGGCCCCGCGGCGGCTGACGGGCCCCACGGCCTGTTGGCACACCGGCCCGGCGCCGGCCGCTGCGAGGTCGTCTGCTTCACCTCCGACCACCACGCCTCGTTCGCGTCCCTCACCGTTGAACAGGCCAGGCTGGTGCTGGACGCCTGGACGGACCGCACCGCCGAACTCTCCCAACTGCCCGGCGTGGAGCAGGTGTTCTGCTTCGAGAACCGCGGCGAGGAGATCGGCGTCACCCTCCAGCACCCGCACGGCCAGATCTACGCCTATCCCTTCACCACCCCCCGCACCGCACGCATGCTGGACTCGGCCGCCGGCCACGCCGCACGCACCGGCGGGCGCAACCTCTTCGACGACGTCGTCGCCGCCGAACTGGCCGACGCCCGGCGCGTGGTGTGCCAGAGCGAGCACTGGGTCGCATTCGTGCCGCACGCCGCCCACTGGCCGTACGAGGTGCACCTCTACCCCAGGACGCGGGTGCCGGACCTGCTGGCGCTGCCCGAGGAGGCGCGCGCCGAATTCCCGGGGATCTATCTCGACGTGCTGCGCCGCTTCGACAGGGTCTTCGGCCCCGACGAGCCGCCCACGCCCTACATAGCCGCCTGGCACCAGGCGCCGTTCACGTCCCCCGCGGGTGCGCCGGCCCGCGAGGACTTCGCGCTGCACCTCGAGCTTTTCACCGTCCGACGGACTCCCGGCAAGCTGAAGTTCCTCGCGGGTTCCGAATCCGGCATGAACGTGTTCATCAACGATGTGCCGCCGGAAAGCGCGGCCGAGCGACTGCGAGAGGTAGCGAGTGACTGCAATGCCCCAGGAGACGGCCCCGCCGGCGGGCCCCGTACCTCCGCGTAAGTACCTGGTCACCGGCGGAGCCGGATATGTCGGAAGTGTCGTCGCCGCACATCTGCTGGAGGCCGGGCACACGGTCACCGTGCTCGACGACCTCTCCACCGGCTTCCGCGAGGCGGTGCCCGCGGGCGCCGCGTTCATCGAGGGCCGCATCCAGGACGCGGCACTCCGGCTCGACTCCTCATACGACGGCGTGCTGCACTTCGCCGCACACTCACAGGTCGGCGAATCGGTCCAGGACCCGGAGAAGTACTGGCGCAACAACGTCGGCGGGACCATCGAGCTGCTCAGCGCCATGCGCGAGGCGGGCGTACGCAAGCTCGTCTTCTCCTCCACGGCCGCCGCATACGGCGAACCGCTGAGCAGCCCCATCCCCGAAGACGCCGCCGAAGCACCGACCAACCCCTACGGCGCCTCGAAGCTCGCCGTCGACCGGATGATCAGCAGCCACTGCCGTGCGTACGGGCTGTCCGCCGTCTCGCTGCGCTACTTCAACGTCGCGGGTGCGTACGGCCCTTACGGCGAGCGGCACGACCCCGAGTCGCATCTGATCCCGCTCGTGCTCCAGGTCGCACAGGGCCGCAGGGAAGCCATCTCCGTCTTCGGCGACGACTACCCGACGCCCGACGGCACCTGCGTCCGCGACTACATCCACGTCGCCGACCTCGCCGAGGCTCATCTGCTGGCGATGGAGCACCGCGCGGCCGAGGGCGAGCATCTGATCTGCAACCTGGGCAACGGCAACGGATTCTCCGTCCGCGAGGTCGTCGAGACCGTGCGGAAGGTGACCGGCCACCCCGTGCCCGAGGTCGTCGCACCCCGCAGGGACGGCGACCCCGCCGAACTCGTGGCCTCGGCCGAACGCGCCAGGAACCGGCTGGGATGGCGCCCCTCGCGCACAGACCTCGCCGAAATCGTGCAGGACGCATGGGACTTCACGCAGCAGCACACCCAGCGGCACACCCAGGGGGCGACGACGGCATGACCGAGGGCTTCCGCGCGGTGTACGGGGCCGGCCCCGACGGAGTGTGGGCGGCCCCCGGCCGGGTCAACCTGATCGGCGAACACACCGACTACAACGACGGCTTCGTCATGCCGCTCGCACTCCCGCACACCTGCCGCGTGGAAGCCGCCCGCCGGGACGACGGCGTGCTCCGCCTGCATTCCTCCGGAGCGCCGGGCGGCGTCACCGAAGTCCGCATCGACTCGCTGAGCCCGCAGGGCGCCACCGGCGACCGCGGCGGCTGGGCCGCGTACCCCGCCGGCGTCGTGTGGGCGCTGCGCGCGGCAGGGCTCCAAGTGGGCGGCGCGGACCTGCACTTCGAGAGCAACGTGCCCACAGGGGCCGGGCTCTCGTCCTCCGCCGCACTGGAGGTGGCGACAGCGGTCGCACTCGACGACCTGTACGGCCTCGGTCTCGCCGCACCACGCCTCGCCCAGCTGTGCCAGCGCGCGGAGAACGACTTCGTCGGCGTCCCCTGCGGCGTCATGGACCAGATGGCAGCGGCCTGTTGCACATCCGGGCACGCGCTCCACCTGGACACCCGCGACCTCACCCGGCGGCAGATCCCCTTCGACCTGGCCGCACAGGGCCTGCGGCTGCTGGTCGTCGACACCCGCGTCAAACACTCACTCGGCGACGGTGCGTACGCCGAGCGGCGTGCCGGCTGCGAGGCGGGTGCCGCGGCTCTGGGCGTACGGACGCTGCGCGAGGTGCCGCACGAGGAGCTGCCCGCGGCGTTGGAGCGCATCGACGAGGTGCGGCTGAGGCCGCTCGTGCGGCACGTCGTGACCGAGAACGAGCGGGTCGCGGAGACCATGCGGCTGCTGGAAGCGGGCCGGACGCACGCCGTCGGCCCCGTACTGACAGCGGGGCACGCCTCGTTGCGCGACGACTTCGCCGTCTCCTGCGCCGAACTCGACCTGGTCGTCGAGGCGGCGAACACGGCGGGTGCGCTCGGCGCCCGTATGACGGGCGGCGGATTCGGCGGTTCGGCGATCGTGCTCGTACGGGCGGCGGACGCGGAGGTCGTCGGCAAGGCGGTCAACGACGCCTTCGCGGTGGCGGGTCACCGTGCGCCACGCGTTTTCGAGGCGGTGCCCGGGGCCGGGGCGGGCCGGGTCACAGCTTCTTGACGGGCACAGCTTCTTGACGGGCACAGCGTCTTGAGGGCTCACAGCTGCTTGACCAGCAGATGGTCGGTGCAGCCCGGCGGGTAGTCCTCGACCTTGCCGACGAGGGTGTAGCCGAGCTTCTGGTAGAAGCCGGGGGCCTGGAAGTCGAAGGTCTCCACACGGGAGTTGAGGCAGCCGTGCTGCTCACGGGCCTGCCGCTCGGCCTCGGCCATCAGCCGGGAGCCGAGTCCCGAGCCGCGCCGGTGCTCATCGACCCAGAGCAGGTCGATGTGCAGCCAGTGCGCCCACGCGTACCCGATGAGGCCGCCCGCAACGGATTCGTTCTCCAACGCGTAGATTTCGACGGGCACTTCGGTGTCCGCCGGCGTGCCCCGCAGGGCCCGCATCACCGGCGAGAGACGGGAGTTGGTCTCCCGCAGCCGCTGATGCACAAGGTCACGGCGGTGGCGGCCGGTTTCTGTCTCGATTCGGAGCATGGGCACACTCAAGCCGTGTCACAGGCAGTTTCGCCAATCGGTTTCCGTTGTCACACCGCGGCCTTACCCTGAGTGTGATGCATAGCACCGGTGGGGGCCGGTGCCTGTTCAGGGGGCGAGGCAGCCGGGCGGCCACGCCGGGCAGCGATCTGCCAGGCGGGCAGCAACAGGCGGCGCGGCGGCGACCTTCCCCACGGTCTCCAGTGCGGGAGGTACTCCCGGCTCGCGCGCATCTCTTCCCTCCGCACCGGGTGACGAATTCGCACTGCCAGGGGGTGCCATGCAACGTATCCGGGTGCTGGTGGTCGACGACCACCGCATCTTCGCCGAGTCTCTGGCCGCAGCGCTGGCGGCCGAGCAGGACGTCGAGGTCACGGCGGCGGGCAGCGCCCCGGCCGCGCTGCGCTGCCTGGAGCGTGGTGCGGCGGACGGGCGGGGCTTCGACGTGCTGCTGGTCGACGCGGATCTTGCCGCGCCCGCTTCGACCGGCGCCCCTTCCCCCGGCACGTCCGCGTCCGGGGTCTCTCCGCCGGGTGCGACCGCCTCACCCGCCGCGGGCCAACCGAATCCGAACGGCGCCAACGGGCAGCTCACGGCGGTCGTTTCGCGGGACGCGGCCCAGGGCGGCGCCCCCGGGAGCGGTGGCGGCCCGGCCCTCGGCGGCATCCCGCTCGTCGTCCGCGTCCGCAACGAACACCCGGCGGTACGTACGGTGATGCTCGCCGAGCGCGACGATCCCCGTCAGGCCGCCTCGGCCCTGCAGGCCGGTGCCGGGGGCTGGGTCGCGAAGGACTGCTCGCTCTCCCGGCTGCTCCAGGTCATCCGGGGCGTACTGAAGGACGAGACGCATCTTCCGCCCGCGCTGCTGACCGGCGTGCTCAAAGAGCTGACGGCCTCGCGCAAGCACCGCACGGAGAGCGAGCGGCTGGTGGAGTCACTCACGCCGCGGGAGCGCGAAGTGCTGCGCTGCATGGTGGCCGGTCTCGGACGCAAGGCGGTGGCCGAGCGGCTGTATCTCTCGCCGCACACGGTCCGTACGCACATGCAGAACGTGCTGGGAAAACTGAACGTCCACTCGACGCTGGCCGCTGTGGCGCTGGCGCGCCGGGCAGGCGTGGGCCCCGTCGATCTGGAAGCCGGCGCCGCGCACTGAAGGCCCCAGGTGGTCAGGGGCCAGGGGCCCGGGGATCCAGTGGATCTGCCCCACTGCTTCAACTGAGCGCCCGCGACGGCTCGTTGCCCGCTCAGACGGAGGTCTTGTAGACGCTCCAGCCCCCGTCGACGACGAGGCTCGTGCCGGTCACATAAGAGGCGTCGTCGGAGAGCAGGAAGGCGATGGCGGCGGCCACTTCGTCCGGGTGACCGTGGCGGCCCGCGACGGTCTGCTCGATCGTCAGCCGCAGATCCTCCTCGGTCACTTCCTCCCAGGCGCGGGTGAGGATCGGGCCGGGCAGTACGCAGTTGACGCGGACCACCGGCCCGTAGTCGACGGCGAGTTGACGGCCCAGACCGGTCAGCCCGGCCTTGGTGGCCGCGTATGCGGGACGCGCGGGAAGACCGATGAGCGCGTGCACGGACGAGGTCAGCACGATGGCTCCGCGGCGCGCACGCAGATCGTCGAGACAGGCCCGCACACCGAGGAACGCGCCCGTCAGATTCACCCCTAACTGCCCCTGCCAGTCGGAGAGTGAGAGCGCGTCGGCCGGACCGGGCCGCATCAGCCCGGCGTTGCTGACCAGTCCGTCGAGGGAGCCGAAGCCGTCGTGGGCGGTGCGTACCGCTCTGGCCCATGCGGGCTCGTCGGTGACGTCCCCCAGCACGAATGCGGCGCGGGCGCCGGACGCGGTGATCTGGCGGGCCGTACGGTGGCCGCCCTCCTCCTCGTTGTCGAGGATGACGACGGCCGCGCCCTCATCGGCCAGCCTGTGCGCGGTGGCGGCGCCGATACCCGCGCCACCGCCGGTGACGAGGACGGTGCGCCCCGTGAAGCGATCTGAATGACGTCCGCCCATGCCGGGGATGCTACGGGCTGCGCCACACCCCGCGCACCGGGGCGCTCCGGGGGGCGCGGGCGAAGAGCCCGGTCAGCCCGGGATGTTGTCGAAGGGTGCCGTCAAATGGCGTAGCAGGGAGCCCAGTTCCGCACGCTGCGCCGAGGAGAGCCCGGCGAGGATGGCTCGTTCCTGGGCGAGCAGTCCGGCCAGCGCGCTGTCGGCGCGGTCGCGGCCCTCGGACGTGAGCCGGACGAGCACTCCGCGCCGGTCGTTCGGGTCGGGCAGCCGCTCGACGAGCCCCTTCTTCGCCAGCCGGTCGATGCGGTTCGTCATGGTGCCCGAGGTGACGAGTGTCTGGGTGAGCAGCTGGCCGGGTGAGAGCTGGTACGGGGTGCCCGCGCGGCGCAGTGCCGTCAGGACGTCGAACTCCCAGGGCTCCAGGTTGTGTTCGGAGAAGGCGATCCGGCGCGCGCGGTCGAGGTGCCGCGCGAGCCTGCTGACGCGGCTCAGCACCTCCAGGGGCTCCACGTCGAGGTCCGGGCGCTCGCGGCGCCAGGCTGCCACCAGTCGGTCGACCTCGTCCTCCATAGTGATCAGTGTAGTAGTTGTGTCGACATGAAGTCTCTTGACATCGAGATATGCGGGGATGGAGCATGAAACCGTCTCTTGATATCGAGACACCTGCCGTTGGAGGCCTGCCATGACGTCACCCGTCTGGGACCCGCACCAGTACCTCCGCCATGCCGGTCCCCGCGCCCGCCCCGTACACGACCTGCTGGCCCGCGTCCCCGAACTGCCGGACGAGGACGCCCCGCGCATCGCCGACCTCGGCTGCGGCCCCGGCGGCCCGTCCGTGCCGCTCACCACCCGCTGGCCCGGCGCGCACATCGCCGGCTACGACAACTCGCCGGCGATGCTCCATGAGGCACGCGCGTACGCGGGGAAGACCTCGGCCGGCGGCAGCCTCGACTTCACCCACGCCGACCTGGCCACATGGCCGCCGTCGCCCGGCGAGCAGTTCGACCTGATCTTCTCCAACGCCGCCCTGCACTGGGTTCCCGGGCACCCGGACTTCTTCCCGGCCTGGATCGACGCCCTGCGAACCGGCGGCGTCCTCGCCTTCCAGGTCCCCGGCAACTTCCACTCCCCGAGCCACACGCTGCTGCTGGAGCTGCGCAACTCACCGCGCTGGCGCGGCCGTCTGGGGGCCGGGCCCCGCGGCGAAGACGTCCTCGACCCGGCCGGCTACCTCGCCGCGCTCGCCCCCCTGGGATGCGAGGTCGACACCTGGGAGACCACTTACGCGCACGTGCTCCACGGCGAGAACCCGGTGCTCGACTGGGTCAAGGGCACCGCGCTGCGCCCCGTACTCACGCTCCTCGAAGACGATCCGCCGGCGCGGGAGGAATTCCTCGCCGAGTACGGCGAACTGCTGCGCGAGGCCTATCCGCCCCTCCCGGCCGGGGCCTCGTACGGGACGGTCCTCCCCTTCCGCCGCGTCTTCGTCGTCGCAACGAAGGGAGCACCGGCCCCGTGATCGACTCCCTCGGCCACGTCCAACTCGCCGCCCCGCCCGGCTTCGAGGACACGCTGCGTGCGTACTACGCGGGCACCCTCGGGATGACGGAGATCCCCAAACCGGCGGCGTTGGCCGCACGCGGAGGCTGCTGGTTCACGGCGGGCTCCGTCGTACTGCACCTCGGCATCGAGGAGCCCTTCCGCCCGGCCAGGAAGGCCCATCCCGGCATCCGCGTACAGGGCATCACGGCCTTCGCCGCCCGCCTCGCCCACGCCGGCGCACCCGTGACCTGGGACGACACCCTCCCGGGCCACCACCGCTTCTACTCCGAGGACCCGGTGGGCAACCGCCTCGAGTTCCTGGAGCCGCAGCTCAGGGCGTGATGTCCAAGGTGGGCAGGCCCGGGTAGAGAACGGGGTGAGTGGTGACGACCGTCGCTCCCTGGGGCGAGACGGGGGAGAGCGGGCTGGGCGTCGCCACGTGGACGACCTGGGCCTCTGCCCATGCTTCAGGGGCTGCCCTGCTCACGGACAGCGCGGTCGGCAGGTCCACGTCCAGGAACACCGCGCCGGGCAGGGCCGCGAAGTGTTCCGCGATGCCCTTTCGTTCCCACTCGGCTTGAATCAGCGCGCAGAGCGGCACATACAACGACCAGTCGGGCCGGAAGTTCGACTGGTGAATCAGTGTCGAGGCCAGTTGATTGCCGGAACCCGCGGCGAGCAGGGCTGCCGTGTCGAAGACGAACCGTTCACGGGTCACCGAAGCGCCTCGATGCGACGCTGCAGCTCGGCAAGCGAGGCCTGTTCCTCTTCCTCGGTCGGGCTGTAACCCGACAGTTCGTACAGGATCTGCTTCGTCTCGGTCGCCTTGCTCTCCATCTCTCCCTTGGTGGGAGTGGATTCGGCGTACTCACTCACCATGGCGCCGATGGTGGTACCCCGGTCTCGCGCGAGCTCTGCGAGCCTGTCGCGCACTTCGGAGGGCACACGGATCATCGAGTCAGCCATGGCATGAGTATACGCCCCCGTATACAGCTCGCTTCCACTTCCGAGGGGCCGTAACGTCGCTCTCTCAATTCCGGCCCAGGGGGGAGCGACATGAGCGAGCTGTATCCGGAGACCGAGCCGTACGAGCAGGGCATGCTCGATGTGGGCGACGGCAACCGCGTCTACTGGGAGGTCTGCGGAAACCCCGACGGCAAGCCCGCGCTCGTCGTGCACGGAGGCCCGGGGTCGGGCTGTACGGCCTGGGTGCGCAGGCGCTTCGACCCCGACCGGTACCGCGTCGTCCTCTTCGACCAGCGCAACTGCGGGCGCAGCACCCCGCATGCCTCCGACCCCGCCGCCGACATGAAGCACAACACCACGCCTCATCTGATCGCCGACATGGAGCAGTTGCGCGAACACCTCGGCGTGGAGCGCTGGTTGCTGTTCGGCGGCTCGTGGGGCTCCACGCTGATCCTGGCCTACGCGGAGCAACACCCCGAACGTGTCTCGGAGATCGTCATCCCGAGCGTCACCATGACGCGGCGCTCGGAGACCGACTGGCTCTACCGGGGAGTCGCGCGGTTCTTCCCCGGGGAATGGCAACGCTTCCGCGAGGGCGTCCCCGCCGCCGGCCGTGACGGCGACCTCGTCGCGGCGTACGCGCGTCTCATGGAGGACCCCGATTCCGCGGTACGGGCGAAAGCCACCGAGGACTGGTGCGCTTGGGAGGACGCGGTGCTCTCCCGGGAGCCCAGCGGTGCGCCGACCCCGTACGGCAGCCGCCCGACAGCCGCCCGGCAGGCTCTGGTTCGTATCGCCTCCCACTACTTCTCGCACGGCGCATGGCTGGAGGAGGGCGCGCTGCTGCGCGATGCGGGGCGTCTGGCGGGAATCCCGGGCGTACTCATCCACGGCCACTTCGACATGGGCTCCCCCCTCGGCACCGCCTGGGAACTCGCCCAGGCCTGGCCCGATGCCCGTCTCGTCACCGTCAACGACGCCGGACATCTCGGCAGCAGCACCATGAGCCGGGAAATCAGCGGCGCCCTGGACGAGTTCGCCGAACGGAAGTGACGTCGTCGCCGCTCCGGTCAGCGCTGCGAGCGTGCTTCGTGGAGAAAATCCAGGACGAGGCGGCCGGCGACGGCCCGGAACTCCTCGAAGTAGGCGTGACGCCCGCCGGGGATCAACTCCAGCCGGGCGCCGTGGATGCGCTCCGTGAGAAGGGGTGCGTTCGCGGCCGGGTTGAGCAGGTCGTCGCTGCCGTGCACGACGAGGGTGGGCGCGGAGATGTCCGGGAGTACGTCCCACGCGTCGTGCCGGTTGCTCGCGGCCAGGTGCCGGCGCTGGGCGTAGGCAGGCATGCCCGGGTCACCGAGCGTGTTGTACGGACCGGGGTGGGCCGCCAACCAGCCCGGGGTGTACATCAATTCGAGCAGAGCCTGTCTGGCCGCGCCCGGCTCCGACGAGACCAGGGACCTGCGTACGTCGTCGTCGCGCTCGACGCCGTGCCGGCCGCCGGGTGAGGTGCAGCCGAGCACCAGGGCGCGTACCCGGTGCGGATGGCGGGCGGCGAGCCACTGGGCGACACGACCGCCCATCGAAGTGCCGTAGACGGCGGCTCGCTCGACGCCCATCTCGTCGAGCACCGCGACCACGTCGTCGGCGAACTCTTCGGTGCTGTAAGGCTCGTCGGGTTTGTCGCTCGCACCCGTGCCCCGGTAGTCGAACGTGATGGTGCGGTGCGTGGCGTGGAAGTCGTCGCGTACGTCATCCCACCAGTGGTGATTGTTCGACTGCCCTGCGAGCAGAACCAGCGGAGCGCCCTCCCCGCACGGCTGAAAGGCGAT
Source organism: Streptomyces sp. (assembly GCA_035556995.1). Lineage (GTDB taxonomy): Bacteria > Actinomycetota > Actinomycetes > Streptomycetales > Streptomycetaceae > Streptomyces. Next base: position 4,265 of record DATMEI010000808.1, on the reverse strand, counting down.
GCGCACCCCGTCCGCAGTCCTGGCGTACGGCACTTCGGGTGTCCTCCTTCCAGGCACGACGGGAAACCAGGGTGCCCTACCCCTGCGCGGCCACCGGCCCGGCAGCCCCTTGCCCGGACCGTTCTCTGCCGGACATAGCGAAGGGCGCCCCGTTGGGACGGGGCGCCCGACCTGCGTCGTGGCCAACCGGCGCCTCCCGCTTCCGCGTTCAGTTCCGGCGGTGACCTATCAGGCGCGGTCGGGACTCCATGCCGTCCAGGCCGTGCCACGCCAAGTTGACCAGATGGGCCGCGACTTCGGCCTTCTTCGGCTTGCGGACGTTCAGCCACCACTGCCCGGTCAGGGCGACCATCCCGACCAGCGCCTGCGCGTACAGCGGGGAGAGCTTCGGGTCGAAGCCGCGTGACTTGAACTCGCGGCCGAGGATGTCCTCGACCTGCGTGGCGATGTCGCTGATCAGCGACGCGAAATTGCCCGTCGACTGTGCGACGGGCGAATCACGGACCAGAATGCGGAAGCCGTCCGTGTAGAGGTCGATGTAGTCCAGCAGCGCGAAGGCGGCCTGTTCCAGAAGCTCGCGCGGGTGCCCCCCGGTGAGGGCACCCGTCACCATCTCCAGCAACTGGCGCATCTCACGGTCGATGACGACCGCGTAGAGGCCTTCCTTGCCGCCGAAGTGCTCGTAGACGACCGGCTTGGAGACTCCCGCCTTGGCCGCGATCTCCTCAACGGACGTGCCCTCGAAGCCGCGTTCGGCGAAGAGAGCACGTCCGATGTCGAGGAGTTGTTCCCGGCGTTCTTTCCCGGTCATACGGCGCCGGGCGGCGCGCTTTTCCTTCTTGGGCGCCTTGGCCGGCTTGGCGGTGCTGTCATCGATCGGCACAGCCTCCATCATGCCGCTTGGCCGGACTGCTCCTTACGGCGGGACTCGATACGGTCGCGACCTGGCCAGCGCACGTCGTACGCCCAGCCCAGCTTCTCGAACCAGCGGATGATGCGGGCGCTGGAGTCCAGCTGACCCTTCTCCACCCCGTGCCGGGCGCTCGTGGGATCCGCGTGGTGCAGGTTGTGCCACGACTCGCCGCAGGACAGGATCGCCAGCCACCACACGTTGCCCGACTTGTCACGGGACTTGAAGGGGCGCTTGCCCACCGCGTGGCAGATGGAGTTGATGGACCAGGTCACGTGGTGCAGCAGCGCCACACGCACCAGCGAACCCCAGAAGAACGCCGTCAGTGCGCCCTGCCAGGACATCGTCGCCAGACCGCCGATCGCCGCGGGCAGCAGCAGCGACACTGCCGTCCACAGCACGAACTGGCGGGAGACGGCGCGGATCGCCGGGTCCTTGATCAGGTCGGGCGCGTACTTCTGCTGCGGGGTCTGCTCCTCGTCGAACATCCAGCCGATGTGCGCCCACCACAGGCCCTTCATCAGGGCGGGGACGGTCTCACCGAAACGCCACGGAGAGTGGGGGTCACCCTCGGCGTCGGAGAACTTGTGGTGCTTGCGGTGGTCGGCGACCCAGCGCACCACCGGGCCCTCGACGGCGAGCGAACCGAGGACGGCCAGCGCGATGCGCAGCGGCCTCTTCGCCTTGAAGGAGCCGTGCGTGAAGTAGCGGTGGAAACCGATCGTGATGCCGTGGCAGCCGATGAAGTACATCGCCGTGAGCAGGCCCAGGTCCAGCCAGCTCACTCCCCATCCCCACATCAGCGGCACAGCCGCGACCAGTGCGATGAAGGGGACGACGATGAAGGCGAGCAGAGCGATCTGCTCGGCCGACTGCCGCTTCTCACCGCCCAGCGTTGCGGCGGGAGCGGAAGAGTCGGAGACGCCTGAGGTGGGTTCTTCCTTGGCCTCTGGGGATTCGAGTACGTCGGGGGGGCTGCTGGTCATAGAAGTCCCTTGTTCAGAGCGGTAAGGGGGGTGGGGTTTGGTTGTACGCGTTCGGGGGGCTCCACGCGCGGGTACCCACGCAAGTCCTACGGAACCGTAACCTACGGCTTCGTAAGTATGGCAGCCCCGCCGGGCCTATCAAGAGGGGGTCTGGAGTACGAGCATCGTGCTCACCCATCGGACGGCACGCCGGACCCTCGGTGGCCGCACCTATCCTTGTGAGCGTCGGACAGCGCGGTCCGTGACCTGCCAAAAGCGAATGCTGCAAGGAGCCGCACCTGTGAGCAGTGCCCATGTGAGCCGTGCCGACAACCGCCGGCATCCGGCCGGAACCGACACCGGAACCGACACCGGAACCGGAGACGCGACGGGCGCCGGGCACAGCCCCGACGCCGCCGAGACCGAGTCCGCCACCGCGCTGCGCGCCGACATCCGCAGGCTCGGCGACCTCCTCGGCGAGACCCTCGTACGTCAGGAAAGCGCCGAGCTGCTCGACCTGGTCGAACGCGTACGGGCCCTGACCCGCAGCGACGGCGAGGCAGCCGCAGCCCTCCTCGGCAGGACGGACCTGGAGACCGCCACGAAACTGGTCAGGGCCTTCTCCACGTACTTCCACCTGGCGAACGTCACCGAACAGGTACACCGCGGCCGCGAACTGCGGACCCGGCGCGCAGCCGAAGGCGGCAACCTCTCCCGCACCGCCGACATGCTCAAGGACGCCGACCCCGCCCACCTCGCCGCGACCGTACGCAACCTCGGCGTACGCCCCGTCTTCACCGCGCACCCCACCGAAGCCGCACGCCGCTCCGTACTCACCAAACTCCGCAAGATCGCCGAACTGCTCGAGCAGACCGACCCCACCGACCGCCGCCGCACCGACCTGCGCCTCGCGGAGAACGTCGACCTCGTCTGGCAGACCGACGAACTGCGCGTCGCACGCCCCGAACCCGCCGACGAGGCACGCAACGCCGTCTACTACCTCGACGAGCTGCACAGGGGCGCAGTCGGCGACGTACTCGAAGACCTCGCCGCCGAGCTGGAACGCGCCGGCGCACCACTGCCCGCCGGCACCCGCCCCCTGACCTTCGGCACCTGGATCGGCGGCGACCGCGACGGCAATCCCAACGTCACACCCGAGGTGACCTGGGAGGTGCTGCTCCTCCAGCACGAGCACGGCATCACCGACGCACTGGAACACATCGACGAGCTGCGCGGCGCCCTGTCCAACTCCATCCGCAACAGCGGCGCCACGACGGAACTCCTGGACTCCCTCAGCCTCGACCTGGAGCGGCTGCCCGAGATCAGCCCCCGCTACAAGAGGCTCAACGCCGAGGAGCCCTACCGGCTCAAGGCCACCTGCGTCCGGCAGAAGCTCCTCAACACCCGCGACAGGCTCGCCGCCGGCGCACCGCACGCCGTAGGCCGCGACTACCTCGGCACCGACGAACTCGTCGAGGACCTGAAGCTGCTGCAGACCTCACTGCGTGAACACCGCGGCGAACTCGTCGCCGACGGCCGCATGGAGCGGGTGCTGCGCACACTGGCCGCCTTCGGCCTCCACCTCGCCACGATGGACGTACGCGAACACGCCGACGCCCACCACCACGCCCTCGGCCAGCTCTTCGACCGCCTCGGCGAACAGTCCTGGCGCTACATCGACATGCCCCGCGACTACCGGCAGCGGCTGCTGGCCAAGGAACTGCGCTCGCGCCGCCCGCTCTCACCCTCCCCGGCACCCCTGGACGCGGCAGGCGCCAAGACACTCGGCGTCTTCACCACCGTCCGCAAGGCACTGGAGAACTTCGGCCCCGAAGTCATCGAGTCCTACATCATCTCCATGTGCCAGGGAGCAGACGACGTCTTCGCCGCGGCCGTACTCGCCCGCGAAGCCGGACTGATCGACCTGCACGCCGGCTGGGCCGACATCGGCATCGTCCCCCTCCTGGAGACCACGGACGAACTGAGGATCGCCGACGAACTCCTCGACGCGATGCTCTCCGACCCCTCCTACCGCAAGCTCGTCTCACTACGCGGCGACCTGCAGGAGGTCATGCTCGGCTACTCCGACTCCTCCAAATTCGGCGGCATCACCACCTCCCAGTGGGAGATCCACCGCGCCCAGCGCCGGCTGCGCGACGTCGCCCACCGCTACGGCGTACGCCTGCGCCTCTTCCACGGCCGCGGCGGCACCGTCGGCCGCGGCGGCGGCCCCACCCACGACGCCATCCTCGCCCAGCCCTGGGGCACCCTCGAAGGCGAGATCAAGGTCACCGAACAGGGCGAGGTCATCTCCGACAAGTACCTCATCCCCTCCCTGGCCCGGGAGAACCTCGAACTCTCCGTCGCCGCCACCCTCCAGGCGTCCGCCC
>DATMEI010000807.1:0-8414 GCA_035556995.1 Streptomyces sp. | reverse complement strand
TCACCGGGGCGGTCCAACTCCTCCAGCAGCGCGCCGAGTCCGGCATCCACCTGCTCGAGTACGGCGCCGTAGCGCGCGGTGTCCTGCTGATGGCCTGCCAGGTCGGTCTCCTGGACGTTGGCCACGACCAGGGCCGCACCGTCGCCTCCGGCCCCTCCCGCCCCTCCGGCTGCGGTACGCAGCGCCGACAGCGTGTGCGCCAGTACGTCGTCTGTCCGTACGGCCGGGCGGCGTACCGCACTCTCACAGGCGAGGATGTCGGCGGCCTTGCCGGCCAGCGTCACCGCGACGCCCGCCCGTGCCGCCAGTTCGGGCAGCTGACGGGCGTGGTCCATCGGTGCGCCCAGGTGCTGCACGTGCAGACCGCCGTTGCGGTAGAAGCCGGTGGCCGGGGTGTCCAGCCCGATGGTGCCGCCATCACCGTGACGTACGTACGCGGGCAGAGCCCGGTCCGAGTGGCCTCCCACTGCGATCACCCTGGCGACGGGTGCCACAGCGCGCACCGTACGGGCGATGCTGAGGATCTGCTCGAACGGCAGGTCTTCCAGACGTCCGGAAACGTTCCAGTTGATACCGGGGTCGGCCTCCAGGTTGTCGTGCACGAGCACACGGCCGTCGATCACGGGCAGGGGCTCGCCGTCCAGCAGTTCGACTTCATGACCGGCCTGCTTCAGCGCGCCGGTGACCTCCGGCAGACGCTGACCGAGGCGCGCGACGGTGACCTGGCTGAAGTCGGCGCCCATCATGGCCTGGTGGCCCGCGTAGGTGTCCGCACCGGGGTAGCCCAGGGCCGCACGGCAGACCGCGACGGGTAGCGCTGTGTGGTCGGCGAGGTGGGGATGCGGGTACAGCACGCCGAGCCCGAGGGCACCGAACGCCGGCAGACGCAGCGGCCTGCCGAGTGCGGCACGGCAGTGGTCGAGGAGATGCCCGAGGGTGTCTGCTGCGCGGTCTCCCGGGCGTTGCGCACCCGCGTCCAGCGCCGTTGTGTCCAGCGCGCCCGCGTCGGGCATCGCGCCGATGCCGAATCCGTCGACGACGAGGATGACGGTTCTGCTCATCAGGTGTTTCGCCTTTCAAAGGGCCCGCCCGAGCGGGTCGTAGAGCCCCGTCAGCTTCGGCGTGCCCGAGGAGAGTCCGGAGACGACAGCGACGTTGCTGCGGGTGACGAAGATCTGGGTGCGGAAGGCGAGGACTGCCGTGTCGCCTGCCCGCACCTCTGCCCGACCCGGAGCCGGCGCGGACAGCAGCCGGTAGTAGTCGATGTTCTCGGCGGGCATTTCCTGCACGTGCAGCCGCAGTCCGGTGCGGTACAGCAGTGCGTCCTTCATGCCCGCGCGGGGGTAGAAGCCGCCTCCGTGTAGCGCCGGGCGGCCGTCGGAGAGAGTGTGTGCGACCTCGGTGACGTAGACGTACGCCGGGCGTTCCGGCTGGTGCGGATCGAGCGCGTGCAGCGGCGTCGTCCCGGTGAGTGCGTGACCTGGTTCGCCGTGTGTGGCGCCGAGTCGGGCAAGCAACGGCAGGCTCGCCGTGCAAGTGGCGCTGGGCGCGCTCAGTTTCAGTCCGGAGTGTCCGCGGGACGCCAGCTTCGTACGGGCGTCGCGCAGCAGCGTGAACGTTGCCGTGGGCCGCGGGGTGCCTGTCTCCGGGTCGCACAGCACGCACGGGAAGCCGGTCACTCCAGCGATGCGCACGCCCGGCAGTCCCTCCGCCTCCGCCGCGAAGGCGTCCAGTTCCTCCAGCGGCACCCCGCCCTCCTGGCCCGGATAGACCGAGTCTGGGTCTCCGGCGATACGTACGAGGATGTCCTGCACGAGGCCCAGCCGGAGTGCCTCCTCGGAGACGGCACGCGCGTTGGCCGCGTCGAAGACGGTGACCGCCTCAGGACGCCAGACGAGCATCTCCGGAAGCGCACGCCGGGGGACCTGCACCAGGTGACCGATGTTGCCCGCGTCGGCGCCGGCCGCGTGCAGTGCGCGCGCCTCCGGGGCGTCGATGGCGGCGAACTTCGGCAGGTGCCGGGCCACCGCGCGGATCAGCTCCGGGTTGCGGCCGAGCTGCTTGACGACGAACCACAGGGTCAGGCCGAGCCGTTGAGCCTCCTCGGCGAGCAGCTGGGCGTTCGCCTCTACGGCGTCACGGTCGACGACGTAGGTGTCCGGCGGGACCGTGCCCTCGTCGTGCAGTCCGGCAGCTGCCTCGGCCAGCTCTGGGTTGCGGGCGAGGACGGTGTCGAGGAACAAGATCAGTCCTTCTGGACGGCGGTTCGGTCGTGCACGGCGCGGAGGTCTTCCAGTGCACGCCGGAGGATGTGCAGCACGAGATCCGCTCCCGCCCGCATCGGATTGATCCGCACAGTCCAGTCGGCCAGCCCGGGTGCGTCCTCCAGCGACGAGCTGGACATGCGGTAGAAGAGCGGGGCCATCTCGTAACGCGAGTTGGCGCCGACCGGGTACGGCGCCGCGCCGTGACGGCTTGCGAAGGCGGGCAGTTCACGGGCGACAGGGTGATCGAGGCGCACGAGCAGACAGCGGTCCTGCGCGTTGGCGATGCGCACCTCCGCCACTCCGGGAACCTCACCCGCCTCCAGCCGCTCGGCGACCTCGGCGCCGGTCCGTGACTGCAGTGCCCACATGACCGGTACGTGCGCGAGGGCGCGCAGGACCTCCAGCGCCTGGTGGCCTTGGACCTGGCCGCCGCCCGAGTAGTTGTCGGCGTGCACCCGTTCGACGACGTCGCGGGAGCCGATGACCGCGCCGACGCCTTCCGGCCCGTGCAGTTTGAACAGCGAGAAGCACGAGGCGTCCGCGCCCAGTTCGACCCCGCATGCCGGTACACGGAAGGCCGCGTAGTTGTCGTCGACGACTGTGCGTACGCCTGCCGCCCGGCAGGCCGCCAGTACCTCTCCCGGTTCGTAGGAGTCGCCGAGCCGCTGCCGGGTGTGCTGCACGTACGCGTAGCGGAACCGGCCGGTGGCCAGGGCCTCCCCGAGCTCCGCCCGGTCGTTGAAGTCGGCCTCTGTGGTGCGAACGCCCAGTCCGCGCAGCGTGACCTCGGTGGTGCGGTAGACCGGCGCGCGGTGGATGAGCAGTTCCTCGTCCGGACCGAGCACCGCCGCGAGGGCTGATCGGATCGCACCCGTCCCCGCGCCCTGCACCAGCGCTGCTGCTTCAGCACCGAAGAAGTCGGCCAGTACGGCTTCCACACGTGCGGTCGTACGCGGTCTGCCCAGCTCCGGCACCACACCCGCGTCCGATTCGAAGAGCTGCTGACCCTCGAAGTGCCGGGCGGTGCACTCCAGCAGCCGGAACTGCTGCCCGGCCGCTTCGTCGAGGGACACCGTGGGAAGCGGGAACGTCCGCGGCAGATGCATGTTCATCTCACGACTCCTCGTGTCCGCGCCCGTCAGAAGCCGTACCCGTCAGAAAGCGCAGCGGGTTGCGGCGGGTCAGCAGATCGATCAGGTCGTCGTCGGCGCCCGCCGCTCGCAGCCGTGGCAGGAACGAGCGGAAGAGGTGCCCGTAGCCTGACCCGCCTTCGCTGCGCAGATAGCCGTACCGCGATACGTCGCAGCTGAGCAGCACCCGGTCGGCGTGTCCCGCCTCCAGCAGGGCGAGCAGCAGCCGCAGCCGTGTCCCGTCGCTCTGGTAGCGCTCCTTGCCGACGGTGTCGAAGGCGACGTACGCGCCGGCCGCCGCCAGTTCACGGTGCACGGTGGGTTCGTCGAGCAGGTCCTGGTGCCCGATGCTGACGCGGTGCGGCGACAGGCCGGCTTCGGTGAGCAGGTCCAGCTGGGCGAGGCCGCCGCGTCCCAACTGGGCGTGCGTGGCGAGGGAGAGCCCCGTCGCGGTGGCTGCACGTGCGGCGGCGCCGAGCGTACGGGCCTCGGCCTCGCTCGGAGCGTCACCGTGGCTGCCGACCTCACCGATGACGCCGGGAAGCACGTGCGTGGAGTCGAGCCCTCCGTCGACGTCCTGGATCAGCACGCCCGCAAGCTCCGCGACGCGCGCCGATCCCACCTCCCGTGGATGGAACTGTTCGTAGTACCAGCCCGTGGCGGCGACGACCGCGACCCCCGACCGCCCGGAGATCTCGGCCAGCGCCCTCACATCGCGCCCCATGCCGCGGCAGGTCAGCTCGACGACAAGCGAGAGCCCGTACTCCTCGCGCAGCGCGGCCAGTTCGGCCGTCACGGGCTCGCGGTGGACGTGGCCCAGCACGGCTGCGGTGTCCTCGTCCCGCGAGAGGTCGAGGGCCAGATGCTCATGGGGGAGGACGGGCCCGTCCAACAGGGCAGGTGCAAGCGGTCCCGTAACGGTGCGCAGGAGTGCGGGTGGAGAAGGGTCCGGCTCGGGCGCGGGGTGGAACTCCGGGGACGACGGGAGCGGCTGCGGATGGTGCGGATGGTGCGGCTCGTGCATGGTGCTGGTGCCTTCCTGACCGGCAGGTGGTTCGGCCGGTACACGAACGACTGCTGCCGGTCAGCTCTTGACCGGGGTGAACAGGTCCAGCCAGTACAGGAGATTGAGCAGCACTCCGCCTGCCAGGACGGCGGCCGGCGCGGCGGCCATCCGCACCACCACCCGTCCCATCGCCTCGTTCAGCAGATACAGACCGCCCACGATGAGGATGCCGAGACCGCCGCCCATGGTGTTGGCGGCCAGCAGCGATCCGAACAGGATGGCCAGCCACAAGCTTTCGCTGATCGCGGCGCGCAGATGTTCGGAGGAGTCGCGTACCGAGGGCAACTTGCCGAGCGTCTTGCCGATCCAGGACAGAGCCAGGACCTCGACGGCGAAGACGGCGGCACCGGCCAGGAGCGCCAGCCACGGGCTGGGCAGCAGATAGCCGATGGGGTAGACGAAGGTGAAGCCGGCGATGGCGTACGCGCCGGAGGCGAGCGCTGTCGTGGCGATCAGCGGGATGAAGCCGAAGACGCGGTAGAAGTCCACCTGCGCGGCCCCGGAGTAGTCACCCTTGGCGATGAGGAAGCTTGTTGCCTCGCCGCCGCCGAAGACGTGCATCTGAGCGAGCAGACAGACGCCTGCACCGAGCACCATGAACAGCGGCAGGTGGCGGCGCAGCCGGGCTGCGCTCGCGGTGAACAGCGAAAGCATCGGATCTTCCGCGGCGGCGTCCTGCGTGGTCTCCTCCTTTCCGGACGCGTCCTTCTCCGCCTTGGCCGTACGCCGCTGACGCATGTCCTTGGCTATGGCGAAGCCGATCAGCATGACCACCCCGACCGCCATGGCCGGCGCACCCGCGAACACGTCGGGCCACAGCTTCATCGTCAGGATCACCAGGGCCAGTTCGACCACACCGGCGATGCCGCCGCGGAGCTTGCCGAACTGCCTTGTGATGGCGAGCACCGGGAAGAGCGTGAAGAGGAAGAGGATCGGCGTCGACATCTGCTGCATGGCCGTCAAGAAGTCGACGGGCAGTTCGTGCGCGACGTCGTTTGCCCCGTTGAGACCGAAGATGACCAGCGCGCCCCAGGCGCCGCCCAGCAGGGGGGCGATCCACTTCTTCGGCGAGAGGATGCCGAGCACGTCGGTCGGCAGGAAGAGCAACCAGGGGTTGAGCACTCCGGTGGAGAGCGCCATCGGCGCCCCGAGCCCGAAGATGAACCCGGCGGAGAGCCCGAAGGAGACAGCTGTGGTCGCGTTGCGGGTGCTGCGTCCCTGAATGAAGTCCAGCATGAACGGGCGTACGCCGTCGTTGAAGACGGCCAGCGCCATGTGGGATATGAAAGCCGTCAGCGCACACAGGACTATGACGGTGATCTGTTGGGCGAGCGAGAAGTCGAGGCTGTGCTTGCCCGCGCTCACCGCGCCGGCCAGAAGGGTGCTCACGGGGCTGCTCCTTTGGACCCGGGGAGTGGGGTGGCGCCGCCGGGTCCGCGAGCCGGCGGTCAGGCGGTGCGTACTTCAGGCGTTGCGTACTTCGGGCGGTGCGTGGTCAGGCGGTGCGTGCAAGCGGTGCACGCTTCATGCGGTACGCGCTGCGATGGCGTGGGCGATCACCGGTGTGGTGGCGGAGATCTGGTCCATGCCGAAGCCGAAGACCTTCTTGCCGCCGTCGAGGAGCCCGGTGACCTCCTGCTCGGTGGGGATGCCGCGACCGAACGTGTGGCACGTACCGCTGCCCAGGACACCGAGCAGCACCCCCAGGGAGGCGCCTGCACCGGTATGGCAGGTGCCCAGGTAGTAGTCGGCTTGGCCGGCGCGCAGTCGCATCGCCGCTTCCATGTCGTTGGAGACGGTGACCTCCAGTCCGTCGATGCCCAGTTCGGCGAGTGCTTCGGCGACTTGGACCTTGCCGACGCCGCCGGTGAGGATCTTCGTCACGGCTGGTCTCCCCTCTGCTGTCCCTGCGTGCCGGTGCCGGCTTCGGTGTCCGCCCCTGCGCCGGTGTCAGTCGTCTGTGCGGCGTGCACTGCCTTGCCGGCAGGCGGGCGCCGGTCCAGTACGGCCAGATGCAGCGCCAGGAAGTTGACCTCGGAGTGGGGGAGGAGGGCACCGAGGGTCTGCTCGGCCCGTCCAGCGATCTGCCGTGCCAGCTCGACGGCCTCGGGTACGGCCGCGAGTTCGGCAGCGACGTGCTCGTCCGCCGGGAACTCCTCGATGGCCTCGCCGTTCTGCAGCCTGTTGAGGGCCATCATCAAGTGGCTGGTGAGCACGCCCGCGGTCTCCTCGCAGACAGAACGGCCACTCCTGGCCAGAGCCTCCAGCTCGCCCTGTACGAACTCGGCCACTTCCGCGCGTACTTGACCGCTCTCCCGGAACAACTGAATCCGGAGGGCCAGCTTCTCCTCCATGCCGTGTCCTTCCGCGGCGCGATCACCAGCCACGACAATAAGCAGGATTCTGCTTTTTGAGGACCCCCGTGCTCCGCCTTCTTCAGTATTGCGGCACCCGCTCGCCCCGCAGCACCTCTCCCTGCACCTTCGTGACGAGGCCGAAGTCCAGTGATGCGCGCACCGCTTCGAGCGCGCCCGCCTCCCCGGTGCGCCCGATCAGGGCGGCGCTCGAGTTCCGCAGCGCGAGTTCGCGGGCGATCTCCTCGCCCAGCGGCAGGACTTCGACGTCCGGGCCGAGGTGGTCGCTCACCTCATCGAGGTTCCACACCGTCGCGTCCACCCGGCCACGTGCGAAGAGGTCGCGCAGCTGCATGTACGACGACTCCACCCACTCCACGTCCTCGCGTCCCGTGAACGCCCGCGCGGCCAGCATCCGCAGGTCCTCCGACGAGGAGTCGACCGCGACGCGCAGGCCCTTCGACTCCAGCGCGACTCCACGTCGCAGCAGCAGTCCGTGCGACCCGACGTACGTACCCGTGCCCAAGTCGGCGACCAGTTCCACCGGATGCTCCGCAGCGAGCCTGTCGGCGGCGAAGCGTGAGAGGACGACGAGGTCCGCCTTGTGCTCCAGGAGTGCGCCGAGCCGGGTGGAGGCACCGCGCATGAACGTGATGGCGAAAGGAGCCCCCGCATCCTCGAAGGCCGCCCTGAGTCCCGTGGCGAGTCCCTCGTAACGGTGTGAATAGGGCAGGGGCATCGCCGCGAGAAGGGTGCCGAGGCCTGCCAGCCGCCACAGTATGGCGCGGTCGGCCCGTACCAGGAACGTGCCGAGATGACCACGCGCCTTGGTCTCGACGGCGCCTGCCTCCTCCAGCAACTGCAGCCCCGCCTGGACGGTTCCGTTCCCCACCTTCAGCTCGCCGGCGAAGTCGCGCAGCCGGGGGAGGCGGGTGTCGGCGTCGTGATTCAGCAGCAGCGCGGCCAGTTGGCGCGCGGCCATGCCGTGACGAGTGAGGAAACGCTCGTCGGCACTGTTGATCATGGGCGGATAATAACCAGAATCCTGGATATTGCCAATGGCCTGGGGATACCCCGGTTGATGCCTCTCCGGGGCATGTAGGTATGGTCATCCAGGTGTACCGATCGCTACCGACCGGGTCGAACCGGAGGTACGTCCGAGTTGGGTCGGCTGTGCGGTTCTCCACGGTTCCGTCACATCGGCCCCGCTGAGCGAAACTCGGTAGGAACTGACCGGTACGTGCAAAATATTTAGGTTGCCCCGGAATCGGAACACTGAGGCGGTCCGACTCGTTGAGCACGACGTGAGCACGACACCACCAGTCCTCGCCGCCGAGCTGGCAGCTGCCTGGGCCGACATTCAAAGGCACCACTCCGAGCTGCCGGACCTCGCTGCCCCCGAATCACTGATCGGAGAGTCCTCGTCCGCATGCGGCAGCGGACTCTCCTTCGAAAGGCTGCTGCACGAGGCAGTCCATGGAATCGCCGCCGCACGCGGCATCCGTGACACCTCCCGTGCGGGCCGTTATCACAACCGCAGATTCCTCGTCATCGCCGAGGAGCTGGGCCTTGTCCACCCCGAGGAGCCACATCCGAG
>DATMEI010000806.1:0-2927 GCA_035556995.1 Streptomyces sp. | reverse complement strand
CGCGATGCCGAGGCGCTCCTGCGGCAGGTTGTGCGCGAGATAGCCGAACGCCTTGCCCGGCTCGCCGAGCATGTCCTCGACCGGGACCTTGACGTCGGTGAAGGAGAGTTCGGCCGTGTCGGAGGAGCGGAGGCCGAGCTTGTCGAGCTTGCGGCCGACCGCGTAGCCCTCACTCTCGGCGTCCACGACGAGGATCGAGATGCCGCCGCGGCGGTCCTCCGGGTCGGGCGGCGACGTACGGCAGCACACGAGCACCCGGTCCGCCTGCACGCCACCGGTGATGAAGGTCTTGGCGCCGTTGAGCACGTAGTGCTTGCCGTCCTCGGACAGCCGGGCCGTGGTCTTCATGCCCGCGAGGTCCGAACCCGTGCCGGGCTCCGTCATGGCGATTGCGGTCATCATGTCGCCGGAGACGAAGGAGGGCAGCCAGCGCTGCTTCTGCTCCTCCGATCCGTACTTGAGGATGTACGGGAGGCACAGCGCCGTGTGCACGCTGGAGCCGCCGAAGCTGACGCCCGCCCGCGTGCACTCCTCGGTGATCACAGCGTTGAACTTGAAGCTGCTCTCCCCCGCGCCGCCGTACTCCTCCGGAACCTCGATGCCGAAGACGCCCAGCTCGCCGAGCTTCTTGTAGAAGTCCCTGGGCACGTAACCCTGTTCGGCCCACTGCTGGTAGTGGGGGACGACCTCGGCCTGGATGAAGTCCCGGATCGTCTGACGGAACGCCTCGTGGTCCTCGTTGAACACCGTGCGACGCACTGGCACGCCTCCTTGTCCCGCTGTCCCGCGCCAGCCGCCTCGGCCCTCCTGTACGGACCTGTCCGGCTCGTGCCTCAAACTCGGCTAAGCGCTTGCTCAGTCATCAAGCTACCCATGAGTCAGCTCGGCTGTCCAGAGGCGATGCCCTCATCCGTACGTCCGCCCGTACGCCCGTCTGCATGTCGCGCCGTGTCCGGCCCTGCTCCGGCGGGTGCGGCGGACAGGGCGCCGCGCGCGAGCCGGTGCAGCAGCGCCGCCGTGGTCTCGCGGTCCGGCAGCGCGGACGAACCACTCAGGTGCGGCGTGGAGTTGAGCAGTCCGAAGACCGTGTGCACAGCGACCCGGGCCTCCAGCTCGGTCAGCTCCGGATAGATCGCCTGCACGGCGTCGACCCACAGCTCCACGTACTGCCGCTGCAGCTTGCGCACCTGCTTGCGGTCGCTCTCGCGGAGCCGGTCGAGCTCACGGTCGTGCAGCGTGATCAGTGAACGGTCGTCCAGCGCGAAGTCGATGTGGCCGGCGATGAGCGCGTCGAGAGCGGCATCCGGGGAGAGGCCGGCGGCGGCGGATTCCTCCACCCGCGTCCGGCCCCCCTCGTGCAGCCGCTGGCTGATGCCGACCAGCAACTCGGCGAGCATGGCGTCCTTGCCCGCGAAGTGGCGGTAGAGACCGGGGCCGCTGATGCCGACCGCGGCTCCTATCTCATCGACGCCGACGCCGTGGAAACCACGCTCGGCGAACAGACGGGCAGCCTCCCGCAGGATCTGCTCGCGGCGGGTCGGGGCGGACCCCGTGTGGGTGCTCATGAGTCCATTCTAGACAGGAGAGTTAGCGAGCGTTAACCTGAAGGAGATGGTTAATGGCCGTTAACCGCTCAGCGGTCCATTTGCAGTGTTCAGGTCCAGTCAGGGCAGTGGTTCGGATGCAGTGGTCGGATCTGCCGGCAGATCCGCCGGCAGAGGGGCGAGGGGGCGCGACGTGAAGGACGAGCAGCCGGCATCGGCACCGGCGCTGGTGAGCACCATCGATCCGACGTCGGATGCGTGCCGGGCCAATGAGGCAGCGCACCGCGAGCTGGCTTCCCAGCTGCGGGAGAAGCTGGCCGCGGCCCGGCTCGGCGGCGGTGAGCGTGCCCGCGCACGGCACACCGCGCGGGGGAAGCTCCTGCCGCGCGACCGTGTGGACTCCCTGCTCGATCCCGGCTCCCCCTTCCTTGAGCTGGCGCCGCTCGCAGCGGAGGGGATGTACGGCGGGGCCGCCCCGGCGGCGGGTGTGATCGCCGGCATCGGCCGGGTCGCGGGGCGCGAGGTGGTCGTCGTCGCCAACGACGCCACGGTCAAGGGCGGCACGTACTACCCGATGACGGTGAAGAAGCATCTGCGCGCCCAGGAGGTCGCGCTGGAGAACCGGCTGCCGTGCATTTACCTAGTCGACTCCGGCGGCGCCTTTCTCCCGCGGCAGGACGAGGTGTTTCCCGACCGCGATCACTTCGGCCGGATCTTCTACAACCAGGCGAGGATGTCGGGTGCGGGCATTCCGCAGATCGCTGCGGTGCTCGGTTCGTGCACGGCGGGCGGTGCGTACGTACCCGCCATGAGCGACGAGGCGGTGATCGTGCGCGAGCAGGGCACGATCTTCCTGGGCGGCCCGCCGCTGGTGAAGGCCGCCACAGGCGAGGTCGTCACCGCCGAGGAGCTGGGCGGTGGCGAGGTGCACAGCAGGACGTCCGGTGTGACGGACCATCTCGCCGAGGACGACGCCCACGCCCTGCGCATCGTGCGGCACATCGCCGGCACCCTCCCCGAGCGCCGTCCGCTGCCCTGGTCGGTGCGCGCGGCGCAGCCGCCGTCCGTCGACCCTTCGGGGCTCTACGGCGCCGTGCCGGTCGATTCACGTACGCCCTACGACGTCCGCGAAGTGATCGCCCGGGTGGTGGACGGCTCCCAGTTCCAGGAGTTCAAAGCCGAGTTCGGTACGACGCTCGTCACCGGTTTCGCCCGGATCCACGGCCACCCGGTCGGCATCGTCGCGAACAACGGCATCCTCTTCTCCGAATCGGCCCAGAAGGGCGCCCACTTCATCGAGCTGTGCGACCAGCGCGGCATCCCCCTCCTCTTCCTGCAGAACATCTCCGGCTTCATGGTCGGGCGGGACTACGAGGCCGGCGG
>DATMEI010000805.1:0-4773 GCA_035556995.1 Streptomyces sp. | reverse complement strand
GAGGGGAATCCCGAGCAATACCGTCAGGCGCATTGTGGCCGGTGGTACGGGGTGAAATGCTCTCCGGGCAGTTACCGGGAAGTAGCCTTACCGAGGAGCACCCGTGAGTAGCACCCACCCCCACACCCACCCCCACAACACCCCGTCCGACGAGCAGGAGGACACCCCGCCCGAGGGTTCACGAAGCAGCCGCCGCACCGTACTGCGCGCCGGTGCCGCCGTGGCCGGCCTGGGCATCGCAGGCATCACCCCGAGCGCCCAGGCGGCCCAGGCGGCACTGCCTGGGCAGGCCGCCGCAGCCGCAAGCTCCTACCTCGTGGGCCGCGGCGTCTCCGACGCCACCGGCGAGATCGCCGAGGTCGGCATGATGGGCTACGGCCGCGTCGACCAGCAGGCACAAGGCCTGCACACGCGGCTGCGTGCCCGCGCCTTCGTCTTCGCTGACGAGGCCACGGACGACCGCGTACTTCTCGTCGTCGTCGACACAGCGATGATCTTCGAGAGCGTGCACCAGGCCGTACTCGGCAGACTCGCGGAGAAGTACGGCGAGCTCTACACGCACCGCAACGTCATGATCACCGCCACCCACACCCACTGCGGGCCAGGCGGCTCCTCGCACCACCTGCTCTACAACGTCACCACTCTGGGCTTCCACAAGAAGACCTTCGAGGCCATGACGGACGGAATCACAGAGGCCGTGGACCGCGCGCACGACGACCTCGCACCCGCCGAACTCACCCTGACCCACGGGGAGTTGACCGGCGCCAGTGCGAACCGCTCCCGCGAGGCCTTCGAGCTCAACCCCGGGGACGTACGCAGCCACTTCCCCGACGCCGTCGACCCGCAGACCTCGCTGCTGCGCATCGAGCGCGAGGGGCGTACAGCCGGGGCGGTCAACTGGTTCGCCACGCACGGCACCAGCATGTCCGGTGAGAACAAGCTCATCAGCGGGGACAACAAGGGCTATGCCGCCTACCACTGGGAGCGGGAGGTCGAGGGCGCGGACTATCTCACCGACACCACCCCCGACTTCATCTCCGCCTTCGCGCAGACCAACGCGGGCGACATGTCCCCGAACCTGAATCTGCAACCGCCCACCACGCCTGCGGACTTCGAGGCGACCCGCGCATCCGGTCTGCGCCAGTACGAAGCCGCGGCACGCCAACTCGACAAGCGCGGCAAGAAGATGGCCGGCGGGGTGGACGCCCGGCTCGTCTACATCGACCTCTCCGATGTGACCGTCGAGGCGAAGTACACCGGCGACGGCAAGTCCCACAAGACGTCCAAGGCCTCCATCGGCGCGTCCATGGCGGCCGGAAGCCTCGAGGACGGACCGGCGTTCCCGGGCTTCGACGAGGGCGAGAACCCGTTCTGGGACGCGATATCGGACTCCATCATCTACGAGGCGTCGCCCGAACTGCGTGAGGCGCAGTCCCCGAAGGACATCTTCGTCCCGGTCGGCGCGATCAACGCCGTCTACCCGTGGGTGCAGGAGCAGGTGCCCGTACAGCTGCTGCGCATCGGGCAGTTGTATCTGATCGGCGTGCCGGGAGAGGTGACGATCGGTGCCGGGCTGCGGCTGCGCCGTACGGTCGCCGAGACGGTGGGAGCGGACCTGAAGGACGTCCTCGTCGCGGGCTACGCCAACTCCTACTTCCACTACCTGACCACGCCCGAGGAGTACGACTCGCAGCAGTACGAGGGCGGCAGCACCCTCTTCGGACGCTGGCAACTGCCCGCGTTGCAGCAGACGGCGGCACAGCTGGCGAGCGCCATGCGTGACGGGAAGAGCCTGCCCATCGGGCCGGTCGCGCCGGACATCTCCGGCAGGACGATCTCTCTGCAGCCGCCGATCGTCCTCGACGCGCCGCCTCTGCAGCACGAGTTCGGCGATGTGCTGACCGCGCCGCGCGCCAACTACCGGGCGGGGGAGCGGGTCACGGTGGTCTTCGCGGGTGCCCACCCCGGCAACGTGCTGCACCGGGGCGGGACTTACCTGCGTGTGGAGCACCGCCAGGAAGGCGGCGAGTGGCGTACCGTCGCCGACGACGGCGACTGGTCGACCACCTTCCGCTGGGAGCGGTACGGGGTCGCCGCCTCGAAGGTGACAGTCACCTGGGACATCCCCGAAGGGACGCCCCCCGGCGACTACCGCCTGAGGTACGAGGGCGACGCCAAACCGCTGGCGGGCGACCCGAAAGCCATCTCCGGCACCAGTCCTGGCTTCACCGTGAGCGGCTGACGGGACGCCCGGCCGGCGGCCGGGTCGTCAGCTCCTCACTGCTGCTCGGCCTGGCCGCCGGCGCCGATCTCGGCGCCTGTGGCCTCCAGCGCGGTCGTGACGGGCTGGAAGAAGGTCTCGCCGCCCTGCGTGCAGTCGCCGCTGCCGCCGGAGGTCAGACCCACCGCGGCGTCACCGGAGAACATCGCGCCGCCGCTGTCGCCCGGTTCGGCGCAGACGTCGGTCTGGATGAGCCCGTTGACGATGTCGCCGCCGCCGTAGTTCACGGTGGCGTCGAGGCCGGTGACGGTGCCCTCGGCAAGGCCGGTCGTGCTGCCGCTGCGCTGGACCTCCATGCCTACGGCTGCCTCGGCGGCCTGGGTGATCTCCTGAGTGCCGCCCTGGCCCTCGCCCAGCGGGTCGAGGTTCACGGAGCTGGGCGCCTCGGTGGCCGCGTCGTCGTAGTTGAGGAGCGCGAAGTCGCTCTCGGGGAACTGGGAGTCGGCGACCGTGCCGAGTGCCTCGGCACCTGCCTCGTCGGACGTCCACTGCTCCGCCGCGTTTCCGCAGTGGCCGGCGGTGAGGAAGGCGGGCGCGCCGTCGACGTTCACATTGAAGCCGAGGGAGCAGCGGGTGCCTGCGGCGAAGATGGCGTCCCCGCCCTGCACGCCTTCAGCAGCTGTTCCGACGTCTCCGGCGTCTCCGGTGTCCTGGCCTGCGCCTCCGGCATCCTGAGCGCTGCCGCCCTCGCCCTGTCCGGCGCCGTCGTCGTTCATGCCGCCGCCACCGGACTGATCGCCCCCGTGGAGGGGCTTGAACTCGCCGCCGGACCGCTTCACGGACATCATGCCGTTCATGCCGGACGCGGTCTCGTTCAGGCTGCCCCAGCCCTTGCTGTCGACCGTGCGGTCGGCGAGCACGGAGACCTTGTTGGTACGAGGGTCGACCGACCAGGCCGTACCGGCGACCGAGGCGTCGCCCGCGAGAGTGTCCGAGACCTTCTTCAGCTCAGCCTTGGAGTTCTGGACGATTCTGGCCGTCGCTCCGCTCTGCTGGACGCGCTCCGCGGTCTCCTGGTCCAGCACGTTCATGACGAGTTTGTTGGCCTTGCCGTCGATGTACCAGCCCGCTGTGCGGGCGCCGTTCTCATCCGCCAGCTTCGTGCCCATCTTGGCCGCGGCCTTGGCCGACATGGGGCCCGGACGCGGCTGCTGCTCCTGGCCCGCGTTGGCGTACGGGAGCAGGATCGCCGCAGTGGCCAGTGCGGCGGTGCCTGCGCCGGCTATCACATAGGCTCGTTTTTTGTCCTTGCGTCGATGGCTCAACTCACTGACCTCCCCTGGGTGGTGGGCCGACCCCTCTGCCGGCCCGGCGCAGTGGTACGCCATGACCCCACAGGTACTCGCTTGTTTCGCTTCGGTGTCGAGACCGCTCAATCTCCGTGAGTTTGCTCCGCGGTGACGGCTGGGGCGGTAGAGTCAGCGGGTTCCAGCGGTGAACGGGCGGGCAGCCACCGGACCGCACGGGGGAAAACATCGCGCGACCAGGTCCTTTCCGGGCTGATCCTCAAAGATCGCCCGGACAGGACCTAAGCCTGAACTGCCCCTTTCGCAGGACCTGTTGGCGAAATCGGGGTCGGGCGCCGCAAGTGGTGTACCGGGGAGTACCGTGCTGTCCTCGCACGACATCCGCTCTGCACGGCTTCGTCATACTCAGAGGGAGATCATGACCGTACTTCGCCAGAGATGGCCCCGCTCCGCCGCTGTTGTCGCGACCGGCGTCGCCGCTCTCGTCGGCACCGGAATACTCGCCGCCACCCCCGCCTCGGCGCACAAGCCCGGCTGGGAGGTGGACTGTTACTCGGTGTCGGTCAACCTGACCAACTACAACGAGAGCGTCGAGAACACCATCAAGATCGACGCCGGGGGCAAGTCCCTGCTCCCGCAGCAGAAGTTCGGCGCTGAGTTCAACAAGAAGATCGAACTTCCCGAGCACAGCTCCCCGTTGAAGGTGCACCTGGTCGTCAAGGCCGGTGACGGGGACCAGCACTCCCGCGACGAGGTGAAGATGTCGCCGGTGTGCGAGGAGACGCCTTCGCCCACGCCCACCGAGTCTTCTCCCGCCCCCTCGCCCAGCGAGTCCAGCAGCGAGGCCCCGGCGCCGTCCGAGAAGCCCAGCACCGCCCCCAAGCCCGAGGGTGGCAGCGACGACCTCGCCGAGACCGGTTCCTCCAGCGCCACCCCGATGATCGCCGGTGCTGCCGGTGTCGTCCTGGTCGCGGGTGCAGGCCTGGTCATGGTCTCGCGCAAGCGCCGCTCCGCGCAGGACTGACTCTCCTCCCGCGCTCGGCGAACACGCCGGCACAGCTCTCAACAAGGGCCTGGCAGCCGCGACTCGGCTGCCAGGCCCTCGTTGTTCCCGGGGTTTTCCGGTGTCTTGGGGGTTGTGCACGCTCAGACCGCGGCGACCGCCTTGGCGGGGGCGCGCGTGGTCTCGTCCGGCGAAAGCTGGTCGTGATTGGGCTTCTTGAGCAGCAGCAGCATGCAGCCCAA
>DATMEI010000804.1:0-6011 GCA_035556995.1 Streptomyces sp. | reverse complement strand
CTCGGAGTACGCCGGGGCGTCGATGTCGTCGAGATCCTGCAGCGGCACCGTGTTGCGAATGCCGGCGACAACATCCTCACCTTGTGCGTTCTGCAGGTAGTCGCCGTAAACGCCCTGCTGGCCGGTGGCAGGGTCGCGGGTGAAGGCGACGCCCGTGCCCGAGTCGGGGCCGAGGTTGCCGAAGACCATGGAGCAGACGTTGACGGCGGTGCCCAGGTCGTGCGGGATGCGCTCCTGGCGGCGGTAGAGCTTGGCGCGCGGGCCGTTCCACGAGTCGAAGACCGCCTTGACGGCGAGGTCCATCTGCTCGCGGGGCTCCTGCGGGAAGTCGCGGCCGGTCTCCTGGAGCACCAGCTTCTTGAACTTCTCCGCCAGCGCCTGCATGTCCTCGGCGTCCAGTTCGACGTCGGTGACGGCGCCCTTGGCCTCCTTCGTCTGCTCCAGGACCTCGGAGAAGACCTCGCCGTCCATGCCGAGGACCGTGTCGCCGAACATCTGGATCAGGCGGCGGTAGGAGTCCCAGGCGAAGCGCTCGTCGCCGGACTGCGCGGCGAGACCGTGCACGGATTCGTCGGAGAGCCCGATGTTGAGGACGGTGTCCATCATCCCGGGCATCGAGAACTTCGCACCGGAGCGCACGGAGACGAGGAGCGGGTCGTCGGCCTGGCCGAGCTTCTTGCCCATCTTCTGTTCCAGCGCGTCCAGATGGGCGCTCACCTCCTCGCGGAGTGCGACGGGCTCCTCTCCGCTGTCGAGGTAGACCTTGCACGCCTCGGTGGTGATGGTGAATCCCGGAGGGACGGGGAGACCGAGGTTGGTCATCTCGGCGAGATTGGCCCCCTTCCCACCGAGGAGGCCCTTGAGATCCTTGTTGCCCTCTGTGAAGTCGTAGACGAACTTCTGTGCTGCTGCGTGATCCGGCACGGGACTCGACCCCTCGTGGACGGCTGCCCTGACGGCGGGGAGCGTACCCAGATCGAAGGCATCGACGTACGTCAAGCAGTGCGCCAAAGGGCGGTAACCACCCGTCCGCCGAGGATCGAAGGTGACGGCGATCTCATCTGGCCGCAAAGATCAATTCCACAAGTCGAATCGATCACTCCGTGCGGCTACAAGTACCCCTCGATCCGGCACTCTGAGTCACTTTGCTCTTCGGGAGATGAATCTAGGGTCGGTAAAGTCATGGGCCGCTCCTAGGAGATGTAGAACGCACAGGTGAGCGCTCACCTGAGCACACCCCTGATCAAGGTGGCGAGAATCACGCGTATGAGGGACTGCCTGGTCTCACGATCCGGACGCGAGTCTCATCGAATCGCGTCCGGGCTGTGCGGTCAGGTGCGGGCTGTGCAGTGGGGTCTGGTCAGGACCCGACGACCGCCTGCTCCAGCAGCTCCTGCAGTCGCAGCCCGCGGCGTGCGTCGAGATCCGAGGAACGCCCCGCGCGTACCGCCGTCGCGAACTCGCGGCGCAGCACCGGCCAGCACTCCTCCGGGTCCAACTCCGCGGTGTCGTAGACCAGATCCTCCTGCTCTCCGTACAGCTCGACCCTGGTACGTGCCTGCGGCAGCCGTACCGCTCCGGACAGCGACGCCTGGCTGACGGCGCCGTTCTCGTGCTCGCAGCTCAGCTCGATCCAGCGACGCGTGTCCCCCGTCGCGCGGACCGAGGTGACGGGCCCGACTGCCAGGTCGAGCAGGTCCAGCAGATGCGGACCCAGGTCGAGCAGCGCGCCGTGCTCCAGGCGCCAGGCGGTGGCCTGTTCGCCTCCCAGGAACGCGCCGTGCAGATAGCAGGAGCGGGCACCTGTGACCGTCAACCCGCGTGCGCGGGTGAGGAATTCGCGGGTCGCCGGGTGGTAGCGCTTGCTCAGCACGAGCTGGGACACCGCGCCGCTCTCCGCTATCGCGTCGGCGAGCGCGCGGGCAGAGGCGAGATCGAGTCCGAGCGGCTTCTCCAGCAGCAGCGCCCGGCCGGCCCACGCTGCCCGTACGGCCAGCTCCGCCTGCACGGAGGGCGGCACCGCGAAGGCCACCGCCTCGCAGGAGTCGAGGAGTTCGTCGAAGGAGGCGGCCGGGGCCGCCCCGTACAGGGTGGCGATCTCCTCGGCGGCCTCGGGCCTGCGCGCCCATACGGACACGAGTTCCGTCTCGGGCCCGGCAGCGAGCATGCGGGCGTGCATGGTGCGGGCCCAGGGTCCGGCTCCGACGAGGCCGACGCGTATCGGGTCGCCGGTCCATGGCTCGGTCACGGGGGTTCCTTCCGTGCGGCGTTCAGGGGCAGCGTGTTCGTGACGGCGGGATCAGGCGGGTCAGGCGGGTCGGGCGCCGAGTGCGGCGAGGCGGGCGTCGGCGCGGTCCGGGGAGTAGAGGTCCTCGACGACCATGGCGGCTGCCCCCACGAGCCCTGCCCTCTCGCCCAGTTGGGAGGTGACCACGTTCAGATGCACGGTGCTGCGCGGCATCGCCCGCTGGTACAGCAGCTCCCGTACGCCGGTGAGGAAGGGGGTTCCCGCCAGGTCACCGGCGATCATCAGCACTCCGGGGTTGAGCAGTGTGACGACGGTGACCAGCACCTCACCGACCCGCCGGCCCGCGTCCCGTGCGAGGCGCACCGCGTCCGGCTGCCCGGCGGCGAGGTGTTCGCGTACGCCCGCGACCGAGGCCGTCTCGATGCCCGCGTCCGAGAGCTGCTCGGCCAGGGCGCGTCCGCTGGCGACGGCGGCGAGACAGCCGTAGGAGCCGCACATGCACAGTGCGTCCGGGCAGTCGTGCAGGCGGATGTGCCCGATGTCGCCCGCGCCGCCGTCGATGCCGCGGTAGAGCTGGCCGTCCGCGACGACTCCCGCGCCGATGCCCGTGGAGACCTTCACGAGCACGAAGGCGGCGCAGTCGCGGTGTCCGGCGCGTTGTTCGGCGTAGGCCATCAAGTTGGCGTCGTTGTCGACGAGTACGGGCACCGGGGTGACGGTGCCGCCGACGCCGGGGATGTGCTGGGCGCAGGCCTCCTGGAGCCGCTGCGGTATCGGGTAGGCGTCCCAGCCCGGCATGATCGGCGGCTGTACGACCAGGCCCGAGGCCCAGTCGACGGGGCCCGGCACGGACAGGCCGATGCCGCAGACCCGTTCGTGCGCGGTGCCGTTCTCCTTCAGCAGGTCCGCGAACCACCGCGCCAGCTGGTCGAGTACGTGCTCGGGGCCGTCCGCGATCAGCATCTCGCCGGAGCGTTCGGCCAGTACGGTGCCGGCGAGGTCGACGACTGCGGCGCTCGCGTCCCGGGTACCGAGGTCCGCCGCGAGTACGACGGCGTGCTCCGCGTCGAACTCAAGCCGTGTGGAGGGACGTCCGCCCGTCGACGCCTCGACGGGCGCCGCCTCCCCCTCCCGCAGCCAGCCGGCTGCGAACAGCTGGTCGAGCCGGTGCCCGACAGTCGACCGGGAGAGTCCCGTCGCCCGCTGGAGGGCGCCGCGCGTGGTGGCACGGCCGTCGCGGATGAGCCGCAGCAGATGGCCCGCGCTCGCCTGGTTCCCGGTCATCTGCTCCTCAGCTCTTGTCCGCGCCGCTGGTCAGGCCCTCCGTCAGCAGCCGTTCCGCGGCGAGGAAGAGAACGACCACGGGGATGGTCAGCACGACCGATCCTGCCATCAGGACGGTCTTGGATACCTCGATGCCGTTGGCGAGCTGCTGGAGGCCGAGGGAGACGGTCCAGCTCTCCGGGGTCGCGGCGAGGAAGAGCAGCGCGAAGAGGAACTCGTTCCACGCGATCATGAAGATGTAGAGCGCGGTCGCCATCAACGAGGGCGCGGCGAGCGGCAGTACGACCTTGCGGATCGTCTGCAGCCGCGAGCAGCCGTCCAGGGCGGCGGCCTCCTCGATGCTGAAGGGAATGGTGATGAAGTAGTTCTTCATCATGTAGATCGAGACGGGCACGGTCTGTGCGATGTAGACGATCGCGAGCCCCACGAGGCTGCCCTGCAGCCCCATTTTGGCGAACATCACGAAGAGCGGCACGGCCAGCAGCGTCGCCGGGAAGAGGTAGACCGCGAGGAAGACCGCGCTCAGGTGCCGTCCGCCGAAGAAGCGCAGCCGGCTGACGGCGTACGAGCCGGGGATCGCGGCGAGCATGGTGAGCACCACCGCGCCCACCGAGGCCAGTGCGGAGTTGTAGAGCATGTCGAGGAAGCCCTGACCGCCCTCGGACGTCGGCCTCAGCACTTCCTCGTACGTGCTCAGCGTGAACTCCTGTGCGCTCACCCAGAGTCGGCCGGGGTCGAGGAGGAGCGCGTCGATGGGTTTCACCGACAGCAGCAGCATGTAGTAGAAGGGCGCCAGGGTGATCACGGCCAGGAAGGCGATCACCACCCACCGGAGCACCCCGAAGAGCCGCTCCTCGAACTGCGCCCGGCTCATGGGGACTTGTGCGCGGCTCATGACGACTCCTCCTGGACCTTCTTGCCGAAGAACGTGAAGTACAGGCCGAGCAGACCCATGAGGATCACGGCGAGTACGAGCGCCTGTGCCGCGGCGGCGCCGACGTCGAAGCGTGCGGTGAGGAAGTCGTAGACCCGTACCGCGACGACGTCGGTGCCCGAACCGCCGCCGGTCAGCAGGTAGATGTCGTCGAACTTGTTGAACGTCATGATGAAGCGCAGCACGCACAGCAGCGCGATGACGGGCATCAGCTGCGGCAGCAGCACGTGCCGGAAGCGTTGCGTCGGGGCGGCGCCGTCCACCTTCGCCGCCTCTTCCAGTCCGTCCGGCACCGCCTGGAGGCGGGCAAGCAGGAAGAGGAAGGCGAACGGGAAGTAGCGCCAGGTCTCGAAGGCGATGACGGTCAGCAGCGCCAGCGGCAGCTCGAAGTGCAGCCCGAACAGGGAGACTTCGTAGGAGCGGGTGGAGAGGAACGCAATCGGGTCGTCCCAGCCCAGAAGCTTGCTGCCCCACTCGTTGATGATGCCGAACTGCGGGCTGAGCGCGATCTCCCAGACGAACGCGACGGCGACGACGGGCGCCACGTACGGGAGCAGCATGGAGCCGCGCAGCAGACCGCGGCCGCGGAAGGGTTCGCGCAGTGCGAGTGCGGCGATCAGTCCGAGCGCGATGGAGCCGGCGGTCGCGCCGGCGGTGTAGAGCAGCGTGGTCCACAGGCTGGTCCAGAAGCCGGGTGAGCCGAAGACGTCACGGAAGTTGTCCAGCGACCAGTTGCCCAGCAGGCCCATGCCCTGGATGTCGACGAGCCGGGCGTTCTGGAACGCGAGCAGCACGGTCCACAGGATGGGCAGCACGACGACCACGGCCACCACCACCACGGTGGGCGTGACGAAGGCCAGCCCGGCACGGTTCTCCCGGCCGGCGGCGGTGAGCGGTCCGCGCGTGCCACGTGCGTACGGCCTGCGGAAGGGGCCTGGACGGCGTGGGCGGCGCTCGGGGCCGTCTCCCGTTCCGGAGGCGGCGCCCGGCTGGGGGGCGCCGTCCGGTTCCTTGGTCGTGGGGTGCGTCATGGTGTGCGTACCTCGGGTGTGTGCGGACCTCGTCGGCCGTACGGGCGGGGGCGGGGAGGACGGGAACGGGGAGGACGGGGGCGGTCGCCGTTCACTCCAGGGACTGCCGCAGAGCGTCGACTTCGTCGTCCGCCTCGCGGGCGGCCTCGTCCGGTGAGATCTGGCCGCTGGTCATGGCGGAGAGCGCCTTGGGGACGGGGAGTTCGCCGTTGGTGGCGCCGACGAGGGCTCCCTCGCCCTGGGTGAAGCCCCAGCGGCGCATGGCGCTGACGCCGTCGGTCATCTGGTCCAGGAGCGTGCCGGGGTAGATCGCGTCGAGCGGCTTGCGTACGGTCGCCTCGACTCCGAGCCTGCTGGAACGCCAGGCTTTCGTGTACTTGTCCGGGTCGCCGGGTGTGCCTTCGCGGACCGGGATCTTGCCTTCGGGCGCCATCCCGAACCAGTCCTCGTAGCCGCTGGTGAGCATGTACTTGATGAAGCTCTTGGACGCCCCGGTCTCGGCGCTCCTCGTCAT
>DATMEI010000803.1:0-2348 GCA_035556995.1 Streptomyces sp. | reverse complement strand
CATCCAGCTGCACAAGATGCGCCGCACCCACCTGATGCCGGAACTGGAGGCGGACCAGCGCCGGCTGGGCCGCTCGCTGGGCTACCGCAGCGAGCCCGTCAAAGAGCTGCACAAGGTGTGGCGGCGGCACGCCGCCGCCGTACGCCGCCTGCACGAGAAGCTCTTCTACCGTCCGCTGCTGGACGCCGTCGCCCAGCTCGACGTCGGCGAGGCCAGGCTCTCGCCGCGCGCCGCACGGCAGCGCCTCGAAGCACTCGGCTACGCCGACCCCGCCGGAGCGCTGCGGCATCTGGAGGCGCTGGCGAGCGGGGTGAGCCGTAAGGCCGCCATCCAACGCACCCTGCTTCCGGTGCTGTTGGGCTGGTTCGCCGACTCCGCCGACCCGGACGCCGGGCTGCTCGGCTTCCGCAAGGTCTCCGACGCACTCGGCACGACGCCCTGGTATCTGCGGCTGCTGCGGGACGAAGGCGCGGCGGCGGAGAACCTCGCGAGGGTCCTCTCCGCCGGGCGCCTCGCCCCCGATCTGCTGCTGCGGGCACCCGAAGCGGTCGCGCTCCTGGGCGACGAGGGCGGGCTGCGGCCACGCTCGCGTGAGGCACTGACGCAGGAGGTGCTGGCCGCCGTCGGCCGCGCCTCCGACGCCGAATCGGCTGTGGTGGCGGCGCGCGGGGTGCGGCGCCGCGAGCTGTTCCGTACGGCCGCGGGCGACCTGATCGGCGCGTACGGCACCGAGGAGCTGCCCGCGGAGGCCCCGGCACCGGCCGTCGACCGGATCGGCGCCGCCCTCACCGACATCAACGCCGCCACCATCGCCGGGGCGCTGCGTGCCGCCGTACGCAGCCAGTGGGGCGACGAACTGCCCACCCGTTTCGCGGTGATCGGCATGGGCCGCTTCGGCGGGCACGAGCTGAGCTACGGCTCGGACGCCGACGTCCTCTTCGTCCACGAGGCACGCGAGGGCGTGAGCGAACACGAAGCACAGAAGGCCGCCTACGCGGTGGCCACCGAACTGCGCCGGCTGCTTCAGCTGCCCACGTCCGATCCGCCGCTGCTCGTCGACGCCGATCTGCGCCCGGAGGGCAAGTCCGGTTCCCTGGTGCGCTCGCTGGAGTCCTACGCGGGCTACTACCGCCGCTGGTCGGCGGCTTGGGAGAGCCAGGCGCTGCTGCGCGCCGCCCCCGTCGCGGGTGACGAGGAGCTGGGCCGCCGGTTCATCGAACTGATCGACCCTCTGCGGTATCCGGCCGACGGCCTCAGCGAGGAGTCGCTGCGCGAGGTCCGGCGGCTGAAGGC
The DNA here is from genome assembly GCA_035556995.1 of Streptomyces sp. Classification (GTDB taxonomy): domain Bacteria; phylum Actinomycetota; class Actinomycetes; order Streptomycetales; family Streptomycetaceae; genus Streptomyces. The sequence continues at coordinate 1,055 of DATMEI010000803.1, read as the reverse complement.
ACGCATGGAGGCCGAACGCATGCCCCGCGGCGCGGATTCGACGACGCACGCGAAGCTCGGCCGCGGGGGACTGGCGGACGTGGAGTGGGCCGTGCAGTTGCTCCAGCTCCAGCACGGCGCGACCGAGTCCGGTCTGCGTACGACGCGTACGCGCGCCGCGCTGAATGCCGCGCGCGAGGTGGAGCTGCTGAGCGCCGAGGACGCGCAGATCCTGGACGAGGCGTGGCTGCTGGCGACCCGTGTGCGCAACGCGGTGATGCTTGTGCGTGGACGGGCCGGCGACACATTCCCCTCGGACGCACGGGAGTTGGGGGCGGTCGGCCGTTACCTCGGATACCCGGAGGCCAGCGGGAGCGGGGAGATGCTGGACGACTACCGCCGTGTGACGCGGCGGGCCCGTGCCGTGGTGGAACGCCTCTTCTACGGGGAGTGACGGGCCTGTTGGGCACCGGGCCGGGCACCGGGCCGCCCTCTGCGCCGTTCTGGCGGGTGCTGTGCGCGGCCCCGGGTGTGGTTCCCGGGCGGGCCGGGTCCCTAAGCGGGCGCCGTGGCCAGCTTCGGCAGACGGTACGCGATCCGTCCGTACCAGCCGTAGGAGAGGGCGAAGCCGAAGCCCAGACAGATCACGCCGCCCACCGCGTCCAGCCAGAAGTGGTTGGCGGTGCACACGATCACTATCAGGGTGAGCACCGGATAGAGAACGCCCAGTACCCGCACCCACAGTGGTGCGGCGAGCGCCGCGATGGTGATGCCGCACCACACCGACCAGCCGATGTGCATCGAAGGCATGGCGGCGTACTGGTTCGACATGTCCGCGAGATTGCCGGACGCCATCGATCCCCATGTCTGGTGGACCTGCACGGTGTCGATGAAGCTGTCGCCGCGCATCAGACGGGGCGGCGCGAGCGGGAACAGGTAGTAGCCGAGCAGGGCGATGCCCGTGGTGGCGAAGATGACGAGGCGCGTCGCGGCGTAGCGGCCGGGGTGGCGGCGGTAGAGCCAGACGAGCACGGCGATGGTCACGATGAAGTGCAGCGTGGCGTAGTAGTAGTTCA
>DATMEI010000802.1:0-3200 GCA_035556995.1 Streptomyces sp. | reverse complement strand
TCGAAGATGAACTTGCGCGCACCGGCCGCGAGGAACTGGCGCAGCAGTCCCGGCGAGGGGACGTGCAGGAAGGTGGAGATGCCCTCCGCTTCCAGCGCGGCGGCCTGCGCCGGACGGCCGCCGGCGATGATCGCGTGAGTCGGCCGCACCTGGCGTACGACCTCCAGCTGCGCCGATCTGATCTCCTCGTCGGCGAATCCGAGTACCCCCACCCCCCAAGGCGCCTGGCCGAGGGACTTCTTGGTGGCCTCCAGCATCGTCCTGGTCTGCTCCGCACCGGCGAGTGCGAGCGCGAGGAAGGGCAGCGCGCCGTCGGCGGCGACAGCGGCGGCGAACTCCGGCTGGTCGCTGACGCGGGTCATCGGGCCCTGCGCGACGGGCAGTCGGGTGCCCAGTGCGAGCGCGCCCGGCGCGCCGGCGCCCAGCGCCGTGGCTGGCTGGTCGTCCTCGATCACCTCGACGACGGCCGCGCGGATGCCCCGTACGACTTCGGACACCGAGCTCCAGCGGCGTGCGAAGGACGCGGCGAGGAAGGCGTCCTGTCCGACGGGCAGGAACTGGGTGCGCAGGTCGTCGCCGCCGATGCGGGCTGCGAACTCCGCCGCGTCCTCGGGAAGTTCCGGTACGCCCGGGCCGCGGCGGCGCAGGACACGCGTCCCGTGATGAAGCACCGTCTCGGAGCCGTCGAGCCCGGCGAGGGCCTCGGTGACCTCCAGGGGCAGCCCGGCCTCGTCCAGGAGCGCGAGCTGGGTGTCGAGCACGACGCCTGCCGCGCCGCCGGTGACGGCTGCCGCGGCGGTGTGGGGACCGATGCCGCCGCAGGCCCAGACGGGCAGATCGACGAGCGGGTCGGCCAGTAGCTGCTGGAGCAGCACGAAGGTGCTCAACTCCCCGGCGTGTCCTCCGGCTTCGGTGCCGCGGACGATGAGCCCGTGCGCGCCCGCACCGGCGGCGCGAAGGGCCTCACCACGGTCGGTGACCTCGGCCAGTACGCGGCGTCCTGCGAACTCCTCGGGTGAGCGCGCGGGGTCGGCGAGCAGCACTGTGGCGGCCAGGTCGGGCAGGTCGGCGGACGTCACGGTGCAGCCGGGGCGTACGCGCACTCCGAACGGCCGCTTCGACCAGCGGCGTGCGCGCTCAAGGTTGTCGGCGACCGCCCGCGGATCGCCGGCGGGAAGTTCCAGTACGCCGAGTGCGCCCGCTGCCGAAGCCGCGGCGGTCAGCCGTGGTGACGGCCTGTGGACTGGGTTGAGCGCGATGACGAGACTCGATCTCGAGGACACGTCGGACGCGTCCGTATCCAGCATCCTCATGACTTCTCCCGACTGCACGGTCGCTCGGTCCCAGCTGACCATGCGTAGTAGACGGGACGGTTTTCCATACGGTCAACTGGCTGCTTCCAGCTCGCCCGTCACTCTCGGTCAGTCGAGTGCAACAGGGCCACGACCGGGCATTTCGCCCTCCGCGGCACAGCAAGCAGGGCCTTCTCGCGCCCGTAATCCAGACTCAACGCAATGGACATTACGTTTGTCATGGCCATGTAACCGTCCGCTTACATGCCACACCGTCACTGTGTGGCAGATCACAACTCGAGGGGGGATTCCGGAAGTACGCTTCGCGGTCGGCAACTCACCCTGTGTGGCCGGTGGTTCGGCCCAGCCGGTGAACGGTCGTGCGGCCTGCGTGTTCCGGCCGGTCCCCGTACTGCCCTAGTCCCAGCGGTCCTTGTTGAGGAACCGGGCGAAACCGCGCCAGGAGTTGGCTCCCATCACCCCGTCCACGGGGCCGGTGTAACCATACTCGGCAGCCAGCCGCTGCACACCCGACCAGGTCGAATGTCCGGGGGCGCCGTCGATGGGGCCGGTGTAGCCGTAGTGGTCGCGCACGTTGCGCTGAAGTGCGGCGTATGTCTGCTCGCCGGGCCGGCCGTCGACGGGCCCGGTGTAACCCGACTCCACGGACAGCCACTTCTGGGCCCGCTGCCACATGACGACGCCGGGAACGCCGTCCTGCTCCGTTCCGGTCTTGGGCAGGGCGTCCCCGCTGCCGGAGCCGCCGAGGAAGGCGAGCGGATCGATGCGCGCTCCGCCGGGGTCGGTCATGTGCCAGTGCACGTGCGGGCCCGTGGACGAGCCGGATCCGGGCGCTCCGGGTTCCCCGCCGGAGCGTCCGACGACGCCGCCGGTCCCGACTGCGGCCCCGTCGGAGAGCAGGAACTCCGACAGGTGCATGTACTGCGTCCTGTAGCCGTTGTCGTGCTGGATCGTGACCGTGTGGCCACCGGTGCCGTTCTCCGGAATGTTGGTCACTGTTCCGCCGCCCGCAGCCGGGAGTTCGGTGCCCACCCCCATGCCGAAGTCGATGCCGCCGAGCGACCCCCGGTCGATGTGCTCCTGCCAGGTGCCGGTGATCTCGTACCCGGTGAAGGGGTTGTAGAAGGACGCCGCCGCGTGTGCGGTGCCGGCCCCCAGGAGGCCACCCCCGCCGACGGCCAGGCCCAATGTCGCTGCAGTGCCACGCATCAGCGTGCGTCTGCTCAGTCTCGTTCTCGGATCCTGATAGGAGTCGGGCATGGGGGCCTCCTGGCGACTGTCCCGGTGGGGGTCGGAATGTCTACGCGCGGAGAAATTAAACGCCCGGTACTCGTGAGTCACAAGAGGCCGGTACGCAATGGCAAGTACCTGCCACGAATTCGTGTGTAACCGCTGGTCACAGGAGGCGATTTCGACTGTCACCGTCCTCTTGAGGTGCGATTTCAGCCGTCTGGCACTCTTCAGGCCACGATCTGCCGCTGTGACGGCCCAACCGACCGCTGTTTTCCGCCTGTTCGGACGCCGGCCTCGACAACCGGACGTCGCGGCACTACGGCTGGCCCGTCGGCGTCCCTCCTCAACTGTCCTTCGCGGCACCGTTCCTCTCGCTGGACCGGTTGCGCAGCCACGCCGGCAACACGTACCAGCAGCAGACGAACCACACCATGACCACACCCACGAGGATCTCCGCCAGCATGCCGGCGAGCACGACGTGAAGTATGAGCAGCAGGGTCGAGCCGACGGTGAGCGCCAGCAGGACCATGCCGCACATCATCAGGCGGCCGGCGACCTCCACGACCTCGTCCTTCATGCGCTGCCCGGAGAGGAACCGGTGGATCGAGACGGGAGCTATCAACGCGCCCGTCGCACCGGCGCTCAGGATCACGG
>DATMEI010000801.1:0-3515 GCA_035556995.1 Streptomyces sp. | reverse complement strand
TGAGAACGACCGCGTTGCCGGCTGCCAGCGCGGGTGCCAGCTTCCAGGTCGCCATCTGGATGGGGAAGTTCCACGGGATGATCTGGGCGACCACGCCGAGCGGCTCGTGGAAGTGGTAGGCGACGGTGTCTTCGTCGATCTCGGAGAGCGAGCCCTCCTGGGCCCGCAGTGCGCCCGCGAAGTAGCGGAAGTGGTCGATGGCCAGGGGGATGTCGGCGGCCAGCGTTTCCCGTACGGGCTTGCCGTTCTCCCAGCTCTCCGCGACGGCGAGCTCTTCGAGGTGCTCCTCCATGCGCTGAGCGATCTTGTTGAGCACACCGGCACGTTCGGCTGCCGGCGTGCGCCCCCAGGGGCCGGCTGCCTCGTGTGCTGCGTCGATGGCGCGCTCCACGTCGTCCGCGGTTCCGCGGGCGATCTCCGTGAAGGACGCTCCTGTGACCGGTGTGGGGTTCTCGAAGTAGCCGCCCTGTGCGGGGGCCACGTAAGCGCCCCCGATCCAGTGGTCGTAGCGTGACTTGTAGTTCATGACGGCCCCGTCGGACCCGGGCGCGGCATAGCGGCTCATCTGCTGGCCTCCCCTTGTGCGTGCGACCCGCCTCGTCCGGGGGCGGGCTCGATCTGCGGGAGAGGCTAGGGCCGGGAACGTTGCGGATACGTTGCGTGCGCTTCCCTGTCCGCTGCGTACGGGCCGCCGGTGGCGCTCCTGGTCTCCTCCAGGGTCCCCTCCAGCCCGTATGCGCGGCGCAGTTCGCTTACGCGGGAGGCCAGAGCGACCCGGCGCGTCTCACTCGCGCCACGGCCGGCCAGCAGTGCCTCCCACATCTCCAGATCGTCCTCGCCCCAGGGAGTGCGCACCCATTCCTCCAGCAGGACGGGGTCGCGGGAGGCCAGCAGCGCCCGGCGCAGCCGGTCCTCCAGCAGCCTCCGCAGCCGTACGACGCCAGGAGCCTCGGAGAGTGGAAGCAGCGGACCGCGGTAGGCGGCGAGGGCCGCGGACAGGTCCCCGGCCGAGAGGGCGTCGCCGACGGCACCGTGGTCGGTGCTCGGACGCTGCCGCAGCCGGTACGGACGCGAGTCGAGCAGCGGCCCCAACAGGCCGCGCAGCCGCGAGAGTTCGGCACGCAAGGTGACGGGCGTGACCGAGCGCTCACCGTACAGTTCGAGCGCGAGCCGCTCGCCGGTGAGGCCTTCGGGGTGTGCGGACAGCAGCATCATGATCTCGCTGTGGCGACGGCCCAGGCGCAGTGGCGTGCCGTTGCCGGCGTCGAGCAACGCCTCGTCGCAGCCGAGGGCGTTGAGCACGGGTGCACCGGGCGCGGGGCTGCCGGTGCCCGTGGCCAGTTCGGCGAGGTACGCCTCCGCCGCACGCGCGGTGGCCTGGACGAGGGCGAGGCTCTGCGGCGAGGCGAGGTGGTCGCCGCCGGTGATGTCGATCGCGCCGATGAGGCGGTGGGTGCGCGGATCGTGTACGGGCGCCGCGGCGCAGGTCCATGCCTGCACGGGCCGGCAGTAGTGCTCGGCGGCGAAGATCTGCACGGCGTGGTCGACGGCGAGAGCCGTACCCGGCGCGTTGGTGCCGCTGTAGCGCTCGGACCAGCGGGCTCCGGGCACGAAGTTCATCCGCTCGGCGTGGCGCTGCACTTGGGCGTGGCCCTCGACCCACAGCATCCGCCCGCTCTCGTCGCACACCGACAGCAGGTGGGCGCCGTCGTCGGCGACCGTGCCGAGCAGTTCACGGAAGAGCGGCATGACGCGCGCGAGCGGATGTGCGGCGCGGTAGGCCGCGAGTTCGGCGTCCGCCAGATCGATACGGGCGACGCTCTCCGGCTCGACGGAGGCCCCGGCACAGCGCTGCCAGGACTCGGCCACCACGTCGCGTACCAGCGCTCCGATCGCGCCCTCGGTCACGAACTCCTCGTGGGCACGCCGCACCTGACCGGCACGCTCGGCCGCGTCGGCCCCGGTCTCCAGCGCCAGCCATGGATTCAGCACACCGTCATCGTGCCGCGCACCACAGCGCCAGGCAACGCCGTGGACCGGGACAATCCATCACGGTTCGGATGGCCTTCCGCCGGGCGATCGCGAGTGTCAGCGGGCACGGTCCCTGGTACCCATCCGGAATGCAGACGCACTCCGCACTCTCCGATGAGGAAACCGCGCAGCTGGACGCCCACTGGCGCGCCCTGAACTACCTGTCCGCCTGCCAGCTCTACCTGCGGGACAACCCGCTGCTGCGCGAGCCGCTGCGCGCGGAGCACATCAAGCCGCGGCTGCTGGGGCACTGGGGGTCGGCACCCGGGCTCGGGCTGGTCTACACGCATCTCAACAGGGTCGTCCGCGCGCACGGCCAGGAAGCTCTGTGCGTATGGGGACCCGGGCACGGCGCCCCCGCGGTGCTGGCGGGTGCCTGGCTGGAGGGAACGTACGGGGAGTACGACCCGGACCGTCCTCGCGACGCCGAGGGCATGCTCGGGCTCTTCCGCGACTTCTCCCAGCCGGGCGGCCTGCCCAGCCATACGGCTCCGGAGGTGCCGGGCTCGATCCAGGAGGGCGGCGAGCTCGGGTACGCGCTGGCGCACGCCTACGGGGCGGCGTTCGACAATCCGGATCTGCTGGTGTGCGCGGTCGTCGGTGACGGCGAGGCAGAGACGGGGCCGCTGGCCGCGTCCTGGCACTCCAACAAGTTCCTCGACCCCGTGCACGACGGCGCCGTGCTGCCGGTGCTCCATCTGAACGGCTACAAGATCGCCAACCCCGCGGTGCTCGCCCGGCTGCCGGAGGACGAACTCGACTCCCTGCTGCGCGGCTACGGCTACGACCCGCTGCACGTCACCGCGCACCCCGGCACCCCTCCCGCGGAGACGCACCGCGCGCTGGCCGGAGCCTTCGACGTCGCGCTGGAACGCATCGGGCAGTACCAGCGTGAGGCCCGCGCACGCACGGACGGCGGCGGGCACCGGCCGCGCTGGCCGATGCTCGTGCTGCGTACGCCCAAGGGCTGGACGGGCCCGGCCGAGGTGGCGGGACAGCCCGTGGAGGACACCTGGCGCTCGCATCAGGTCCCCCTGTCAGGTGTGCGTGAAGATCCGGAGCGGCTGCGGCAGTTGGAGGGCTGGCTGCGCTCGTACCGCCCCCAGGAGCTCTTCGACGGGCAGGGCCGGCCCAGCCGGCAGGTGCTGGCGTGTGTGCCGGAGGGCGACCGGAGGCTGGGGGCCGTCCCGCATGCCAACGGCGGCCGGCTGGTACGCGAGCTGCCGCTTCCCGCGCTGGAGCGGCACGCCGTGTCCCTCGACCGTCCGGGCCACAGCTCGCACGAGCCGACACGCGTGCTGGGCGGGATGCTCACGGAGCTGTTCGACGCCACCGGCGGCCGGCGCGACTTCCGCCTCTTCGGCCCGGACGACACCGCCTCCAACCACCTCGACGGGGTCTTCGACGTCACGCCGCGCGGCTGGCAGGCGCTGACCCTCGAGACCGACGAGCATCTGGGCGCGCACGGGCGGGTGCTCGAAGTG
>DATMEI010000800.1:0-5244 GCA_035556995.1 Streptomyces sp. | reverse complement strand
CCTTTTCAGGCGTTGGTCACGTCCCGGTGGCTCCCACGCGACGACGGCGGGACGAGGCTGACGCCCGGGCGCGACAGGGAGTCGCCGGCGCACGACACCTCGAGGCGCCCGACGGCCGAGGCCGGCCGCCGGGCGGTGGGTCCTACTGGAGGCGGCTCCGGTAGGGCCGCTCGTCGGGACCGACGTAGATCTGGCGGGGCCGGGCGATCTTCTGCTCCTTGTCCAGCAGCATCTCCTCCCACTGCGCGAGCCATCCCGCGGTTCGGGCGATCGCGAACAGGACCGTGAAGTACTCGGTGGGGAAGCCCATGGCCCGGTAGATCAGGCCCGTGTAGAAGTCCACGTTCGGGTAGAGCTTCCGCGAGACGAAGTAGTCGTCACTCAGGGCCCGTTCCTCGAGCTTCAGGGCGATGTCCAGGAGCTCGTCGCTCTTGCCCAGCGCGGAAAGGACGTCGTGCGCCGCGGCCTTGATGATCTGCGCCCGTGGGTCGAAGTTCTTGTAGACGCGGTGACCGAAGCCCATCAGCTTTACGCCGTCCTCCTTGTCCTTCACCTTGCGGATGAAGGAATCAACATCGGAGCCGGACGACTTGATGCCCTGGAGCATCTCCAGAACGCTCTGGTTGGCGCCGCCGTGCAGCGGCCCCCACAGCGCGTTGATGCCCGCCGAGATCGAGGCGAACATGTTCGCCTGCGACGAGCCCACGAGCCGGACCGTGGAGGTCGAGCAGTTCTGCTCGTGGTCCGCGTGCAGGATCAGCAGCTTGTCCAGGGCGTTGACCACGACCGGGTCCAGCTCGTACTCCGCCGCCGGCACGGAGAAGGTCATCCGCAGGAAGTTCTCGACGTAGCCGAGGTCGTTGCGCGGATAGACCACGGGGTGACCGATGGCCTTCTTGTACGCGTAGGCCGCGATCGTCGGCAGCTTGGCCAGCAGCCTTATCGTCGACAGGTGCCGCTGCTCCTCGTCGAACGGGTTGTGGCTGTCCTGGTAGAACGTCGACAGCGCGCTGACCACCGACGACAGCATCGCCATCGGGTGTGCGTCGCGCGGGAAGCCGTCGTAGAAGCGCTTGACGTCCTCGTGCAGCAGGGTGTGGCGCGTGACCTCGTCCTTGAACGCGGCCTGCTGGTCGACGGTCGGCAGGTCACCGTTGATCAGGAGGTAGGCCGTCTCCAGGAACGTGCCCCGCTCCGCCAGCTGCTCGATCGGATACCCGCGGTAGCGCAGGATGCCCTGCTCGCCGTCGAGGTAGGTGATGGCGGATTTGTACGCGGCGGTGTTGCCGTATCCCGAATCCAGGGTCACCAGACCGGTCTCGGCGCGCAGCTTTCCGATGTCGAAGCCACGGTCACCGACCGTGCTGTCGACGACGGGGAAGCTGTGCTCATCGTCCCCGTACCGAAGTACTACAGAGTTGTCGCTCACGTCTTCCCTCACCGACGTAGTGCCTCATCTTCGAGGTGCCCTGACCCTTTTACTGTCCCCCACTCCGTGCGGTGCGGTGCACTCGGGGTCGGCCAATGGGCTCTTTGGTGGCACGCAGTGCCGTGGATTCTCAACATCCTGCACCCTCGACGCGTCGGCGGTCACCCCCTGGAACCGCTCCCGCTGCCGCCGCAGGCGCCGGAGCCCCGCGCAGCCGGTGGTCGAGGGCGGTGCACCGGCGGCCGGCGGAGACCGAGCGGACTGCCTGGCCGATCGCCCTGCGCGACCCCACCAGCACCACCAGTCGCTTTGCCCTGGTCACGGCTGTATAGAGCAGATTGCGCTGGAGCATCATCCAGGCACCCGTCGTGACGGGAATCACCACCGCTGGATACTCGCTGCCTTGCGAGCGGTGGATGGTGACTGCGTACGCGTGGGCCAGTTCGTCCAGTTCGTCGAAGTCGTAGCCCACCTCCTCGTCCTCATCGGTGCGTACGGTCAGCCGCTGGTCGTCGAGATGGAGATCGGTGACGACACCGACAGTGCCGTTGAAGACACCGCACGCGCCTTTCTCATAGTTGTTACGAACCTGGGTGACCTTGTCGCCCACGCGGAAAACCCGACCGCCGAATCGCTTTTCCGGCAGGCCGTCACGGGCCGGGGTCAGAGCCTGCTGCAGCAGCCCGTTGAGCGCCCCCGCGCCTGCCGGACCCCGGTGCATGGGCGTGAGCACCTGCACATCACGGCGGGGATCGAGGCCGAACTTCGCGGGGATGCGCCGGGCCACCACCTCCACGGCGAGCTTCCCGGCCTCCTCCGTGTCGTCCTCCGCGAAGAGGAAGAAATCACTCAATCCGTGGGTGATGGGCTGCACCCCGGAGTTGATGCGGTGTGCATTGGTCACCACCCCGGACTGCTGGGCCTGCCGGAAGATCCGCTTCAGCCGCACCGCCGGCACGGGCCCCTCCTCGGCGAGCAGGTCCCGCAGCACCTCCCCCGCGCCGACCGACGGCAGCTGGTCCACATCCCCCACCAGCAGCAGATGAGCTCCCGGGGGCACCGCCTTGATCAGCTTGTTGGCGAGCAGCAGATCGAGCATCGACGCCTCGTCGACGACGACCAGATCCGCTTCCAGGGGACGGTCCCGGTCGTACGCGGCGTCACCGCCGGGCTTCAGCTCCAGCAGCCTGTGCACGGTGGAGGCCTCCGCCCCCGTCAGCTCCGCGAGCCGTTTGGCAGCACGGCCCGTGGGCGCCGCCAGCACCACCTTCGCCTTCTTCGCCCGCGCCAGCTCGACCACCGACCTCACTGTGAAGGACTTGCCGCACCCGGGCCCGCCCGTGAGAACGGCGACCTTCTCGCTCAGCGCGAGCTGCACAGCCTGCCGCTGCTCGGGCGCCAGCTCCGCGCCCGTACGCTCCGCCAGCCAGCGCAGCGCCGCCTCCCAGTCGACGTCCTGGAAGCCCGGAATGCGGTCCTCCGGAGCCCGCAGCAGCCGGTGCAGCTGGGCGGAGAGCGACAGCTCCGCTCTGTGGAAGGGCACCAGATAGACGGCGGTGACGGGCTGCCCGTCCTCCCCCGGCACCGTCTCCCTGACCACGCCCTCATCCTCGGCGGCCAGTTGGCCGAGACACTCGACGACCAGGCCCGTGTCCACCTGGAGGAGCTTGACGGCATCGGAGATCAGCCGCTCCTCGGGGAGATAGCAGTGGCCCTGGTCGGTGGACTGCGAAAGTGCGTACTGCAGACCGGCCTTGACCCGCTCGGCGCTGTCGTGGGGAATGCCCACGGACTGGGCGATGCGGTCTGCGGTGAGGAAGCCGATGCCCCACACGTCGGCAGCGAGCCGGTAGGGCTGGTTCCTGACGACGGAGATCGAGGCGTCGCCGTACTTCTTGTAGATCCTCACGGCGATGGATGTGGAGACGCCGACGCCCTGCAGGAAGATCATCACCTCCTTGATGGCCTTCTGCTCCTCCCAGGCCGCGGCGATCTTCTTCGTACGCTTCGGGCCGAGGCCGGGCACCTCGATCAGCTTGGCGGGATCGGCCTCGACGACCTCGAGCGTGGTCGTGCCGAAGTGGTCCACGATGCGCTCGGCGATGCGCGGGCCGATGCCCTTGATCAGACCCGACCCGAGATAGCGGCGGATGCCCTGCACGGTGGCCGGCAGGACCGTCGTGTAATTGTCGACCGTGAACTGGCGGCCGTACTGCGGGTGCGAGGCCCAGCGGCCCTCCATGCGCAGTGACTCGCCGACCTGCGCGCCGAGCAACGAGCCGACGACCGTCAGCAGTTCGCCACCGCCACGGCCGGAGTCGACGCGGGCCACCGTGTACCCGTTGTCCTCGTTGGCATAGGTGATGCGCTCGAGGACCCCTTCGAGCACCGCGTTCTGGAAGGACATGTGACAGACCGTAGCGCCGCCCGCCGACATCGCGGCAGCCCTGTGGACAACTCACGGACGAGGCCGGCCAGGCCCTCTTGTGGCATCGTCACGATCACATCTCGAACCCTTGTGCTGACGCGGTAGTGTCCCGTTCCATGGCGGATGTAATCGTTACCACGCCATCAATTCCGACGACGGGCCCGGCAGTTGACCAGCATCAAAGACGTGGCATCCGCCGCGGGTGTCTCCGTCGCCACGGTTTCGCGGGTGCTCAACGACCACCCGGCCGTGCGCCCGGACACCCGCTCACGCGTGCTCTCGGTGGTCGCCGAACTCGGTTACCGCCCCAACGGCGTCGCGCGGTCCCTGAGGACAGATCAGACCCGCACGCTCGGACTCGTCATCAGCGATGTGCTGAATCCGTTCTTCACGGAGCTGGCCCGCGCTGTGGAGGACGCCGCCCGCGAGCGCGGCTACAGCGTCATCATCGGCAACGCGGACGAGCGAGCCGCACTCCAGGAGCACCACGTGCGCACCCTGTTGGAGCGGCGCATCGACGGACTGCTGGTCTCCCCCACCGAGGGCGGCACCGCGATGATCCGGGACGCCGCCGACGCGGGCACCCCGATGGTCTTCGTGGACCGCTGGGTGCACGGCATCGACGTGCCGGTCGTACACGCCGACGGCACAGGCGCCGTTCATGATCTGGTCGCCCATCTCCACGCGCTCGGCCACCGGCGGCTGGCCATCATCGGCGGACCGAGCGAGACGACCACCGGCAACGAGCGGGTGGTGGCCTTCCGGTCGGCCCTCCAGTCGTACGGGCTGCCGCTTCCCGACGAGTACACCGGCAAGGGCGACTTCCAGACCGAGAGCGGCAGACGCGCGACCGCGGCCTTCCTGGACCTGCCCGAGCCGCCGGACGCCGTCTTCGCGACGGACAACCTGATGGCACTGGGCGCGATGGACGAACTGCGCCGCCGTGGACTGCGGGTGCCGGACGACATGGCGCTCGCCGCCTTCGACGACATCCCGTGGTTCCTGCACACCGACCCCCCGATCACCGCGATCGCACAGCCGACCGGAGAGCTGGGACACCGCGCCGTGCAGGCCCTCATCAACCTCGTCGAGGGGCGGGCCGCCGACTCCGTCACCCTCACCGCCCGCCTTGTCACGCGCCGCTCCTGCGGCGAGAGCGAAGGGAGCCGCCGTTGACCACGCCCGACCCCCCACACCCCCCGCACCCCCCACGACCCGCGCACCGGCCGGGGACCCGGGCGCAGGCCGTACCGCAGCCCCAGGGCAGGGAGTTGCTCCGCACTCAGGGGATCCGCAAGACCTTCCCCGGCGTCGTCGCCCTCGACGGCGTCGACTTCGAGCTGCGCTCGGGCGAAGTGCACGTACTCCTGGGCGAGAACGGTGCGGG
>DATMEI010000799.1:0-2958 GCA_035556995.1 Streptomyces sp. | reverse complement strand
TCGTACCGCTGCTGCCCCGTACGGGCAATCAGGCACAGCAGATGTGAAATCGGCGCCTCCGCACAGGTGTTGAGTCGTTTCTCCGCTCTCCGGTCTGCACGAGCCGGGCGTGGTGGCCGGATGCCGCCCGCCCGGTTCTTCCGTTCGAGGACCCGGGCAACGGACGGCGCTAGGCTTCTCCGGGCTCGCAGACTGCAGATCGGACTCGGCAGCATGGCAGTTGAGACAGGGCATCGGGCAGGCCGTCCGGCAGGAGATCCCTCCGACCATGACGCCACGACGCGGTTCCTGCGCGGTGCGGGAATCGACCCGCACCATGTCGTGTCACAGGAACCCGTGTCCGGCGGCACCTACAACACCCTCTACAGACTCCGGACCGTCGACGGCTCCCGGCTGATCCTCAAGATCCCACCCCCTGAAGGCACTTCGGGGCTCCAGTACGAACACGGGCTGATCCAGGGCGAGATCACCTACTACCGTGCCCTGGCCGGTCTGACGGACGTACCCGTGCCTCGCGTCGTGCACGCAGAACCCTCCGGCAAGTCCCACGGACCGCTGCTGATGACGGAGTGCCCCGGCACTTCCTGGAGCGAGCTGTCCAACGAGCTGAGCGCCGGGGAACGGTCCACACTGCGACACTCACTGGGACGGACCCTCGCCCGCGCCCACACCGTGACGAGCCACCAGTTCGGCTATCCGGCACAGCAGTCGGGGCCGCCGGCGCGCCGCGCCACGAGCTGGCGTGAAGCGTTCACGGTGATGCTGAACGCCGTGCTGGAGGACGCCGAACGCTACTCCGCCTGGCTCCCACGGCCCGTCCCCGCGATACGTAAGCTCATCGAGCCGGCCGCTTCCGCGCTGGACGAAGTCGTCAACTCCGTTCCGGTGCACTTCGATCTGTGGGAAGGCAACATCCTGCTCGACGGAGCCGCCGGGAGGCGGACGGTCAGCGGGATCGTCGACGGCGAGCGGATGTTCTGGGGCGACCCGCTGGCCGAGTTGCCCTCACTGCTGCTCTTCGGCAGAGCGGAGGACGACCCCGACCTCATGGCCGGATACCGCGCCGTCGCGGAGGGCCCGGACCTCGACGGCACAGCCGTGCGCACACGCCTTGCGCTCTACCGCTGCTACCTCTACCTGATCATGCTGGTGGAGACGGTGCCCCGCGCCAGTACGGAAGAGGTCGTACGGGAGACACAGACACACGTCGCGCCCGCACTGCTGGACGCCCTTGACTCTCTCAGCTCCGGCGCCACCCGAAGCGGCGACGGCCACGGCCGCGGCCACGCGAGCCCGTAGCCCCGACCTTCGGACCACGCCCGCATCGGTCCGTGGAACTACGCCCAAAGGTGGCAACTCTTTCCGGAATCCGCCGCCTTGGCCCCTCGTTCTCCATGGAGGCAATGGCATGGCCGCCCCGTCCCAGGGGTGGCCCGGCCTCCCTCCCCGCGATCAGAGAAGGCAGGACTGACATGGCCGTCCAGCTCAACCACACCATCGTCCACGCCACCGACAAGAAGGCCTCCGCCGACTTCCTCGCCTCGCTGCTGGGACTCGAAGTGCAGCCGCAGTTCGGCCCGTTCCTGCCCGTCGTCACAGCCAACGGCGTCGCTCTCGACTACATGGACGCGGGAGACGCGCCGGTCACACCTCAGCACTACGCCTTCCTGGTGACCGAGGAGGACTTCGACGCGATCTTCGGGCGCATCCGGGGTGCGGGGCTCACCTACTACGCCGACCCGCACCGCCAGGGCGTCAACGAGATCAACCACAACGACGGCGGCCGTGGGCTCTACTGGGCGGACCCCGACGGGCACTTCATGGAGATCATCACCCGTCCCTACGGCAGCGGCAGTTGACGGGGCCGTCCGCCCGTCCCCTGGGGGAGTGAGGCGGACTCATCGCCTCCGTGCACCTTCTCCGCCCCGTCGCTCTCGCTGTTCTGGGCCACCCTGTCGCCATGCTCGAGGCTGCTCGGACACGTCGTCCCGCGCGGCAGCCGGTAGGGCGCCGCCAGGCGGTACGTGCCGGGGCGCGGGGCCTCCAGCAGGGTCCAGGTGTCCATGACGGGGTCCTTCTCGCCCGGTGCCGGCGGCCCGCCGACTGTCGGCTGCGCCTTCCGCAGACAGCCGTACCGGTTGGGGGCGCCGTCCTCCGGTGCCTCGATGCGCCGGCCGGACTTGTCGACCAGGCCCAGCCACGGTGACCACGGAATCCGCACCAGCACCGCTCCGCGTTGCCGTACCCGTACCGTCACCTCTCCCGCTCCCGCGTGCTCCACGCTCGCGGGCTTTTCGGCGAGCGGCAGCGGGTCGGCGACGCGGAAGAGCCGCCAGTTCTCGTCGCTCCATATCTCCCGCAGGTAGGGCTGGCCCGCCCGTACGATCTCCGCCTCCTCTATGGCGGCGCCGTCCGGGGGCGAGGAGGTGGGGAGCACCACGTAGTGCACCGCCCAGCGTCGCAGCCACTCGTGGTAACTGGCCGGGGTGAGGCCGCCGTTCTCGTAGAAGACCGGATTGCGGTCGGTGTCCGCCTGCCTGTTCCAGCCGCGGGCGAGATTGACGTACGGAGCGAGGGCCGACGCCTCACGGTGGCTGCGTACCGGCACCACCTCCACCCGGCCGCGTACGGCGTCGACGCTCTTGAGCTGCTGCACGAGCGGGGTGAGTTCGCGGCTCCAGGCGTCGTCCGGGGTCGTCGCGAAGACGTCGTAGGCGGGCTTGGCCATCTGCCAGCCGACCGCCACGACGAGTGCGGCCGCCATCGCGGCGCCCCGCCGCGACCGCCAGTCACCGACCACGAGCGGCGCTGCGGCCAGCAGAATCACCACGCCGAACAGCAGGCTGAGCCGCTCGACGTTCGAGCCGACCTGCGACGGGATGAGCCAGGTCAGTACGACACCGACCGAGTACACCAGTGCCCCGATACGTACGGTGCGCCACGTGCGCGGCACGAGCA
>DATMEI010000798.1:0-7090 GCA_035556995.1 Streptomyces sp. | reverse complement strand
GTGAGGATGGACGCCAGCCGCGGCACTCGGGTCAGCATGCCGCCGCCCACGGCGCCCAGGTCCCCAGTGCCGTACCGCTCCTTGATCGCTCCGGCGAGGAAGAACAGCAGCCCGGTGATCAGGCCGTGCGCGATGTTCGCGAACAGTGCGCCGTTGACCCCTGTCGGCGTCATCGTCGCGATGCCGAGCAGCACGAAGCCCATGTGGCCGACGGAGGAGTACGCGATGAGCCGCTTGAGGTCGCCCTTCGCGCCCCTGCGTGCGAGGGAGAGGCAGACCAGGGAGCCGTAGATGATGCCGATGACGGCGAAGGCGCCGAGGTACGGGGCGAAGGTGCGCATCCCCTCGGGTGCGACGGGCAGCAGGATCCGTACGAAGCCGTAGGTGCCCATCTTCAGCAGGACGCCGGCCAGCAGGACCGAGCCGACGGTCGGGGCCGCGGTGTGCGCGTCGGGGAGCCAGCTGTGCAGCGGCCACATCGGGGTCTTCACCGCGAGCCCGGTGCCGATGGCGAGCACGGCGACGATCTGGGTGGTGTGGCTCAGCCCGGCGTGGTTGTCGGTGGCCAGTGCCACCATGTCGAACGTGCCGCCCTTGAAGCCGATGAGGAGGAGGCCGAGCAGCATCACGACGGAGCCGAGGAACGTGTAGAGGATGAACTTCCATGCTGCGGGCGCCCGTTCGGCGCCTCCCCAGCGTGCGATGAGGAAGTACATCGGGATGAGCACCATCTCGAAGGCGAGGAAGAACAGCACCAGGTCGAGCGAGGTGAAGGTGGCGAGCGTGCCCGCCTCCAGGAGGAGGAGGAGCGCGACGAACGCCTGCGGGCTGCCGCCCTCCTTCTGCGCTCCGTAGCTGTGCAGCGCGCAGAGGAAGGTCAGCAGAGCGGTCAGTACGACCAGGGGCAGGGAGACGCCGTCCACTCCGAGGTGGAGGCGGATACCGAGGGAGGGGATCCAGCTCACGTCCGACTCGGCCTGCATGGTGCCGGGTTGACCGGTGTCGAAGCCGATCGCGAGCACCACGGAGGCGGCGAGCACGACGCCGGAGACGGTCACGCCGTGACGCAGCACGGCCTGCCCGGGGTCGCGTCCCTTGAGCCCGGGTGGCGCCGGCAGCAGCGCGGCGACGGCACCGAGCAGCGGGACGAGCAGGATGCCGATGAGGAGCGCCTGCATGACGGTGTTGCTGACGAGAGCGCTGCTGAGGGAGGGCACGGTCAGGCTCCTGAAGTTCCGGCGGCGACGAGGACGACGGCCACGGCGAGCACCAGCGAGCCCACGACCAGTGCGCTGAGGTAGGTCTGCGTGTTGCCGGTCTGCGTACGGCGGACGAGCGTGCCCAGGAGCCGGGGGCCGAGCCCCGCACCCCGTACGTAGCTGTCGACGACCTCGCGGTCGACGAAGCGGGCGAGGCGGGCGGCGGCCTGCGTCGGACGTACGAACAGGGCGGTGTAGGCGGCGTCGAGCCGGAAGCCGTGCGCGGCGGCGCCGTGCAGCGGGCCGAGCAGCAGACGGCCGGGGTCGGCCGGGTCGGGAGCGGCGGCGATGTCGCCGTAGGCGGGTTCGTGGGTGGCGATGGCCTCGGCCTCGGAGAGCGCGGGGTCGCCCTGCGGGTGTGCGGCCACCGCGCCCATGGGTGAACGTGAGGCGGCGAGGGAGGTGGTGTGCCGCCACGCCCCGTACGTCATCAGCACGCCGACGAGGGCGATTCCCGTGGCCAGTACGGAAGTTGCCAGGGACGGGCCGAGGGAGCCGCTGTCGAACCAGCCGGGCAGGACGCCGTAGGCGAGCCCGAGTCCGAGGGAGGGGATGGCGAGAACCCACAGCACGACGTTCATCACGGCGGGTTCACGGGCGTGTTCCTCGGCGGAGACCTGCGGACCCTTGCCGCGGAAGGCGAGGAGCCAGAGCCGGGCGGCGTACGCGGCGGTCAGGAGCGCGCCGAGCATGCCGGCCACGAGGACGATCCAGCCGGCCGCGGGTGTGACGCCTGCGCCGTGCGCGTCGCCGAATGCCACGTGCTCAGCGGCGGCGAGCACGGCCTCCTTGGAGAAGAAGCCGCTGAAGGGCGGGAGGGCGGCCAGGGCGATCAGGCCGATCGTCATCGTCCAGTAGGCGTCGGGCGCGATCTTGGTGAGGCCGCCCATACGTGCCATGGCGGCGAGGGAGTTCGTACCGGCGGCGTGGATGAGGACGCCCGCGGCGAGGAAGAGCAGAGCCTTGAACGCGCCGTGCACCAGCAGGTGGAAGACCGCCGCGCCACGGTCGGAGACGGCCAAGGCACCTGCCATATAGGCGAGTTGGCCGATGGTGGAGTAGGCGAGCACGCGCTTGATGTCGTCCTGTGCGAGCGCGGAGAGCGCCGATCCGACGATCGTGACGGCGGCCATCAGCGCCAGTACGACCAGCGCGACCGCGGAGGCGGCGAAGACGGGCAGCAGCCGGGCGATGAAGTACACGCCCGCCGCGACCATCGTCGCGGCGTGGATCAGCGCGGAGACGGGTGTGGGACCGGCCATCGCGTCGGGCAGCCAGGTGTGCAGCGGGAACTGCGCGGACTTGCCCGCGACTCCGGCGAGCAGCAGCAGCGCGATGACCGTGGGGTGGGCCAGTTCGAACTCGGCGAGCTGGGAGGTGAGTTTGCTCGTGATGCCGCTGATTCGGAAGGTGCCCGCCTCGGAGGCGAGCACGAGGATGCCGATCAGAAAGGGCACGTCGCCGAGCTTGGTGACCAGGAACGCTTTGAGTGAGGCGGCACGGGCGGCCTGGGTCTCCCAGTAGTGCCCGACGAGGAAGTACGAGCAGATGCCCATGATCTCCCAGCCGACGAGCAGCACGATGAGGTCGTCCGCGTAGACGACGAGCAGCATCGCGGCGGTGAAGAGGGAGACGAAGGCGGCGTAGCTCGCGTAGCGCGGGTCGTCGCGCAGATAGCCGGTGGAGTACAGCTGCACGCAGGAGGCGACGACACCGACGAGGACGGCGACGAGGACCGCGAACCCGTCGAGGTGCAGGGCGAGTTCGACGGGCAGGGAGGCGTCGCCGGTGGGTGCGAGTTCCGTGGCCGCCTTGAGCGGCTCGCCGCCCCCCTGGCGTACGGCGACCATGACGGCGAGCACCGTGGACAGGAGGGTGGGCAGTACGGCGAGGGGCTGGGCGTAACCAGGTGCGCGCCGGCCGGTCAGAAGACCGGCGACGGCGCCGAGGAAGGGCAGCAGGGGAACCAGGGCGGCGAGGGTCGTGGTGCTCACGAGGTCTGCCTCCCGCTGTCGTTGGTGGCCTTCACACTTGCCGTATCGCCGGTGCCGTCGTCAGAAGCCTCGTCGGCTTCCGCCGCTGATCTCTCGCGGAGGTCTCTGAGCCTGTCGATGTCGGAGCTGCCGCGGTTTCGGTACACGAGCAGCACGATGGCGAGCCCGATGCCGATCTCGGCGGCGGCGATGGCGATGGTGAAGAGGGCGAGCGCCTGCCCGGTGTGCAGTTCCTCGCGGAGCCAGACGTCGAAGGCGACGAGGTTGAGATTGACGGCGTTGAGCATGAGCTCGACCGACATCAGCATGAGGATGGCGTTGCGGCGGGCCAGTACGCCGTAGAGGCCGATGCTGAAGAGGAGCGCGGCGAGTACGGCCGGATAGGCGAGATGCATCAGCGCTGCCCCTCCTGCTGCTCCCGGCTGTCGTCCTGCGCCCTGCGGGAGAGGACTATCGCGCCGACGAGCGCGGCGAGCAACAGGACCGACAGCGCCTCGAACGGAAGCACCCAGCCGCGGAACAGCGCCTCACCGGTGACTCTGGTCGATCCCTGGGTGGACGGTCCGCCGGAGGTGCCGAGGTCGATCCACGTGGTGCGGAAGGCGTCGACGACCAGCGTGACGAGGGTGGCGGCGGAGACGAGGGCGACTCCGAGCGCGACCCAGCGGTTGCCGGAGTCGGCGTCCGGGGAGCGCCCTATCGGCGCCTTGGTCAGCATCAGCCCGAACAGCAGCAGCACGACGACCGAGCCCACATAGATGAGGACCTGCACCCAGGCGATGAACTCGGCCGTCAGGAGCAGGTATTCGACGGCCACTCCGCCCAGCGCGGCCACCAGCCACAGGGCCGCGTGCACGAGCTGCTTCGTCGTGACGGTGACGAGGGCGGCGCCGAGGGTGGCCAGCCCGACGAGTACGAAGACGATCTCGACCCCGGTGGGTGAGAGGAAGCCGGGATGACCGGCGGCGACTGCGGCTGCAGTCGCGACTTCGGCTTCGGCTTCGGAAGCGGCGAGGTTCACGCGTCGCCCTCCCGCCCGGGCTCGGCCTGGTCCGCCTGCTCGGTCTGTTCCGCCTGCTCGCCCTGTTCCGCCTGCTCGGCCTCCTGCGCCGCGAGCTTGTCCGCCGTCTTACGGGCCGCCGCGATCTCCTTGGGCTCCTCCGCTGCCGGATCGAGTGCCGGCGGCTCCGGCACCGTCCACATCCAGTCGCGGAGCTTGTCGCGCTCATGGGTGAGATCGCGGATGTCGGTCTCGGCGTACTCGAACTCCGGTGACCAGAACAGCGCGTCGAACGGGCAGACGTCGATGCAGATCCCGCAGTACATGCACAGCGCGAAATCGATGGCGAAGCGGTCCAGCACGTTGCGGCTGCGCTCACGGCCCCCGGGGGCGGCGGCCGGCATCGTCTCCTTGTGCGAGTCGATGTAGATGCACCAGTCCGGGCATTCTCGTGCGCACAGCATGCAGACCGTGCAGTTCTCCTCGAAGAGTCCGATCACTCCGCGGCTGCGCGGCGGCAACTCGGGCTGTACGTCGGGATAGTGCGCGGTGACCGAACGGCGGGTCATCGTACGCAGGGTGACGGCCAGGCCCTTGGCGAGTCCGGAGCCGGGCACGGGCATTACTGGATCACCACCTTGACGACGCCGGTGAGGGCGATTTGGAGAAGGGCGAGCGGTACGAGCACGGTCCAGGCCACACGCTGGATCTGGTCCTCACGCAGCCGCGGGTAGCTCACCCGCAGCCAGATGACGACGAAGGCGAGCCCCGCGGTCTTGAGCAGCATCCACACCCAGCCGAGCCCGTCTGCGAGCGGACCGTGCCAACCACCCAGGAAAAGCACGGCAGTCAGCGCGGAGAGCACCACGATGCCCGCGTACTCGGCGAGCAGGAAGAACGCGAACCGCATACCCGTGTACTCGGTGTAGGCACCGAAGATGATCTCGGAGTCGGCGACCGGTGCGTCGAAGGGAGGACGCTGGAGTTCGGCGAGTCCGGCGGTGAAGAAGATCAGTCCGCCGATGATCTGCCAGGGCAGCCACCACCACTGCCAGGCGTCCAGGATGCCCGGCAGGGAGAGGGTGCCCGCGGCCATCGCGACCGAGGCGGCGGCGAGCAGCATCGGCAGCTCGTACGCCATCAGCTGTGCGGCGGTACGGAGTCCGCCCAGCAGCGAGAACTTGTTGGCCGACGCCCAGCCGCCCATGAGCGAGCCCAGCACGCCCACACCCATCACGGCGAGCACGAAGAAGATGCCCGCGTCGACGGACTGGCCGACGAAGTCGCCGTCACCGACCGGGATGACGATGAGCACCACGAGGTACGGCAACAGCGCGACGGCGGGCGCCAGCTGAAAGACCCGGCGGTCCGCGCCGCCCGGCACGATGTCTTCCTTCTGGGCGAACTTCACGCCGTCGGCGACGAGTTGGGCCCAGCCGTGGAAGCCGCCCGCGTGCATGGGACCGACCCGGCCCTGCATATGGGCCATGGCCTTGTGCTCGGCCTGTCCCACCAGCAGGGGCAGTACGAGGAAGGCGATCAGGACGGCGAGCAGCCGCCACAGGACGTCGAGCACATCCATCAGGTCCCGCCCTCCGTCTGCCCGTCGTCGGCCGGGCGCCTGCGGCCACGGGCCGGGCGGGACGGTACGGGAGGCAACTGGCCCTTGAGCGGGCCCCATTCGTTCGGATCGGGAACGCCCGGCGGGAGCATCTGGCGCCGCTTGGGGCCGCCGTGTCCCGACTCCCCCGGCTCCTTCGCACCGGGCCACGCCTTCGCGACGCGCGCCGCGAGGACGAAGTCCTTGCGCAGCGGATGTCCTTCGAACGTGTCGGGCAGCAGCAGCGTCACGAGGTGCGGATGACCGGTGAAGCCAACTCCGAACATCTCGTGGGTCTCCCGCTCGTGCCAGGCCGCGCCCGCGAAGACGGTGGTAGCGGTGGGAAGTACGGGCGCCTCGTGCGGCACGGTCGTACGCAGCAACAGCCGGTTGACCTCGCCTCGGGGCCGTCCGGGTGCCCCGGACCCGGGCAGCGCGACGACGTGGGCGCAGACGCGGAAGCCGGTGCCGGGTTCGTCCACGGCGCTCAGCCAGTCGAAGAAGCGGCAGGCGAGGGTGTCCCTGGCCGCTTCGAGGGCCGGGACCCAGGACTCGGGCGGTACGTCGACGGTCAGCAGCCCGTAGGCCTCCTCGGCGTGCGCTCCTTCACCGAAGAGGGTCACCGCGTCGTGCGGCAGCCAGCCCACGGTCTCATCGCCCTCGGTCACCGGCTGCTCTCCTCCGACCCCGACTCCGAATCCGACCCCGAATCCGCGTCCGACTCCGCGCCCGACTCCGAATCCGGCCCCGCCGCAGCAGGCGGCGTGACCAGACCGCTGGTGAGCGCACCCGTCGAAGGCCGTACGGGCCCTCCCGCGTACCGCTTCGCCGTCGACTCCCGCGCGATCTTATCCTGGAGCTTCAGCACACCCTGCAACAGCGCCTCGGGCCGCGGCGGGCAGCCCGGCACGTACACATCGACCGGGATGATCTGGTCGACGCCCTTCGTCACCGAGTACGAATCCCAGTACGGGCCGCCGCAGTTGGAGCAGGCGCCGAAGGAGATCACGTACTTCGGCTCGGGCATCTGCTCGTACAGCCGCTTCACCGCGGGGGCCATCTTGTCGGTGACCGTTCCGGAGACCACCATCAGGTCGGCCTGCCGGGGGCCGGGAGCGAACGGGATCACACCCAGCCGGATGAAGTCGTGCCGGGACATGGAGGCGGCGATGAATTCGATGGCACAGCAGGCGAGGCCGAAGTTGAAGACCCACAGGCTGTACCGGCGGCCCCAGTT
>DATMEI010000797.1:0-11095 GCA_035556995.1 Streptomyces sp. | reverse complement strand
CGAGAACTGCCCGCTGCCTGGGAAGGGAACCAGCAATGACCGACCACCGCGACCTGCTCATCGGCGGGCAGGAGGTCCCCGCCGCGTCCGGCCGTACGGCCGAGGACCACAACCCCTACACGGGCGAGGTCTGCGCCACCGTCGCAGCAGCCGGGGCGGACGACGTCGGCCGCGCAGTGGCAGCCGCCGACGCGGCGTTCCCCTCCTGGTCGGCGACCAGCCCGACAACGCGCCGGGCGATCTTCCTGAAAGCCGCCGACATCCTCGAATCGCGTGGTGAGGACGCCGCGACGCTGATGGCGCAGGAGGCGGGCGGCAGCCGCCCCTGGGCACTGTTCAACGTGCATCTCGCCGCCGGAATGCTCCGCGAGGCCGCCGCCGCGGTCACCGCGCCGCGGGGAGAGGTCCTCACCCCGCAGGACGACGGCACTTTGAGCCTGGCGATACGTGAACCCGTCGGTGTCGTGGCCGCGTTCGCCCCGTGGAACGCCCCGGTGATCCTCGGCACCCGCGCAGTGGCCGCGCCCCTGGCAGCGGGGAACACGGTCGTGGTCAAGCCCAGCGAGGACGCCCCACTGGCCTGCGGCTACTTCGTTGCCGACGTACTGCGCGAGGCCGGGCTGCCCGACGGCGTACTGAACGTCGTGAGCAACGCCCGCGAGGACGCAGCGGAGGTGGCCGGGGCCCTGGTGGCCCATCCCGCGGTGCGCTCGGTCAACTTCACAGGCTCCACCGGAGTCGGGCGGGTCATCGGCAACCTCGCCGCCCAGCATCTCAAGCCCGCCGTACTGGAGTTGGGCGGGAAGAACTCCGTCATCGTGCTGGAGGACGCCGACGTGGACTACGCGGTCGACGCCGCCACGTTCGCGGTCTTCATGAACGCGGGACAGATCTGCATGTCGGGCGACCGGATCCTCCTGCACGCCTCCCTGGCCGAGGAGTTCACCGAGAAGTTCACAGCGAAGGTCGCCGCGCTGCCGCACGGCGCACCCACGGACCCCGGCACCGTCATCGGGCCGATGGTCAGCGCCGCTTCCGCGGACCGCGTCGCGGCGCTCGTCCAGGACGCCGTCGAGAAGGGGGCGAAGGTCCTGACCGGGGGAGGGGCACCGCGCAACGCCGTACACTCGGCGACCGTCCTCACCGGCGTCACCACCGGCATGGAGCTGTATCACGGGGAGGCGTTCGGACCGGTCTGCGCGCTGGCCACCTTCACCGACGACGCCGAAGCCGTCGAACTGGCCAACGCCACGGAGCACGGCCTGACTTGCGGCATCATCACGGAGAACGCCACACACGGGCTGAGGGTGGCCCGCCGTATACGCACCGGCATCGTGCACGTCAACGACCAGTCGGTGGCGGACGAACCGCAGGCGCCCTTCGGCGGGTTCAAGGCATCGGGTTACGGGCGCTTCGGCGGCCGTTGGGGGATCGAGGCGTTCAGCAACACCCGCTGGGTCACGCTCGCCACCCAGCACGCGCACTACCCGTTCTGAGCCCCTTTCTGAGCAGGCTGAGCAGGCCGTGAGGCAACAAGTGTCACGAGCACGTCACCAGACGCGCACACGTACGTCCTGTCACCCTCAGCCATGAACCACCCCCGGGGTTGCCGCGTCCACCATCAGCAGACGGCGGCACGGAACCCACGGGGGTGATTCCGTGCCGCCGTCACCTGTACTCCGCGGCGCGGCGCCGCCCGGCGTGATCAGTGCCGCTCGAGCGCGCGACGCCAGACGGGAAAGTCGAAGAACGTGTCCGGGAAAGTCTCGTCCTTGAGCGTGAAGTGCCACCACTCCTCAGGGAGGTTGGTGAAGCCGGCCTTCTCCAGGGTGTTCTTCAGCAGCATCCGGTTCGCACGCTGCTTGCCCTTGATGCGCGGATCGAGAGTGTGCGAGAGCGTGTCGAAGCAGTCGTAACCCGTGCCCATGTCGATGGAGTTGTCGGGGAAGCGCACACTCTTCGGAGCGAAGCAGGAGACCAGCGGTTCCCCCGGCCGGTACGGGCGGGTCGGCTTCGCCGGCAGACGCACCAGCGTGAGGTCGACCGTACTGCCGCGGCTGTGGCCCGACTTCTCCGCTATGTAGCCGTCCTCGAACAACCGGTCCTTCTCGACCCGCGGATAGAACTCCTCCTTCATCCGCTCGTCATCCAGGTCCTTCGCCCACGTGACGAAGTGATCGACCGCACGCTGGGGCCTGTAGCAGTCGTACACCTTCAGGGAGTAGCCCTTCCTCAGGAAGGAGTGCTGGGCGACGCTCAGCGCCTTGGCGGTGTCGCGGGTGACTATGCACATCGGCTGCCTGTAGCCGTGCACGCGGTCGCCGACGAAGTTGTGCCGCGTGGGATAGCGGATCTCCTGCAGGACCGTCGGAGCCACATCGCTCAGCGCGACGAACTCCTCCGGCGCGGGCGGCTCTTGGGCCGCCCCGGCGCCATGCCTGTCCAGAGGGGACGGCGCTGCGGAGGCGGCCGGAGCGGCGGGTACGAGTGTGGCCAGGGCGAGCAGGGCCGCGGCGAGTCGGGGCCGGCTGAAGGATCCTCTGAATGCCATGGCCACTCATCTATCAGGTGCGCACCCGCACGGGGTAGCCCACGGCAGCGCCGTCTTCCCGCGCCACCACCGTCCTTCCGTCCTGCAGACGCACCGTGAAGCGTTCCGGTACCGCACGCTCCCAGCCCTCGCCGGCGTCCCGTATCACCAGCCCGCTGCCCTTACGTCCCGGCGCCGGCGGCCAGACCTCCAGCTCCGTGGCACCCGCCTCGCCCACCACCGGCACTGCCGCCCCGGCCCGCACGAGCACCGGAATCCGGGAGAGCGGAGCGTCCAACTGCACTTCTCCCGGCCCCTCGTGCACCTGGGCGGTGGCCGTCTCGTACCACCGGCCGTGCGGCAGCCGCACCGTCCGCCGGCGTGCTCCCTCTTCCAGCACGGGAGCCACCAGCAGAGCGTCGCCCAGCAGGAACGCGTCGTCGCATTCGCGCAGTGCCCGGTCGCGCGGGTGCTGCCACCACAGGGGACGTACGTAGGGTGCGCCCGTGCGGTGGGCCAGTTGCGCGAGTGTGCTGAAGTACGGCAGCAGCCGCTCCCGTTCCGCCATCGCCGCTGTGCAGCCCTTCAGCACCTCGTCGCCGAACTCCCAGGGCTCTCTCGGCCCCGCGCCCTTGGCGGCGTGGGTGCGGAACAGGGGCAGATACGCGGCCAGTTGGAACCAGCGCAGATACAGCTCCGGCGACGGCGGCCCGGTGACCCCTCCGATGTCCGGGCCCGAATACGGCACCCCGCACAGCCCCAGCCCCACAACCAGCGACAGTGAAGTGCGCAGCCCCGCCCACTCGGTCGCCACCTCACCCGACCACGTGCCGCCGTGGCGCTGCATGCCCGCCCACCCGGAGCGCGACAAGATGAACGGACGCTCGGACGGGCGCAGTTGAAGCAACCCTGAGTGGCCTGCCTGAGCCATCGTCAGGGCGTAGACGTTGTGTGCCTCCCGGTGGTCCCCGCCGCGTCCCTCAAGTGCGTGCTGTGCGGTGCGTGGGAGCGTACGGTCGCCCGAAGTCGCGTAACACGTCGGCTCGTTCATGTCGTGCCACACGCCGGCGAAGCCCTGCGCCATCCGCTCCGCGTACTGCTCGCCCCACCACTTGCGCACCCTCGGGTCGGTGAAATCGGGCAGCAGCGCCTTGCCGGGCCGTCGCACCACGCCGACCACCTGCCGGCCCTCCGCGTCCCGTACGAATGCGCCGACAGCCGCACCGCTGTCGTGAACGGCGTTGCCCGGTTCGGCCTTCACCGCGGGGTCGACGACCGACACCAGGCGCACGCCGTCCGCCAGCAACTCGGCTGCCAGCCGGGGCAGATCGGGAAAACGCGCGCGGTCCACGGTGAAGACGCGGTTGCCGTCGTGATGGTCGCTGCCCAGATGCAGGGCCCGCAGCGGCAGGCCCCGCTCCCGGTACCCGGCTGCCGTCCGGCGCACCTCCCGTTCACTGCCCGCCCCCTTGCCCGCATGCTGATGGCCCAGCGCCCAGCCGGGCGGCAGCGCGGGCGGGCCGGACAGACGCGCCCAGCCGTGCAGTACGCGTGCGGGCGGGCCGGCGATCACCCAGTAGCGCAACGGCCCGCCCGCCATCCGGATCTCGCTGCGCCCGGGCCGGTCGTGCCCCGAGCCCCGGCCCTCCGTGCCCTCACTGACCGTCACCCGGCCGTCCCAGGAGTTGTCGTGGAAGACCAGATGGGTCCCCACATCGGCAACGACCAGCTGCACCGGCATCGTGATGTGGAGCGGGTCGCGGTGCGGCCCGGAAGGGCCTTGACCGCTGTTCCACAAGCGGTACGAACCATCCCGCAGCCGCGGCCCGCCCGCCCGGCCGCCGAGCCCGAAGAAGCGTGCGTCAGCGGCCACTTCGGAACGCTGCAACCAGCGGCCCGCCGAACCGGGCGCGCCGGCCGTTTCCGCGTCCCCACCCGTCGCCGTATCCGTCTGCGTCTCCGTGTCGCTGCCGGGATCCGGACCGTGACCTCGCGGAGCAGCCGGGACGCTCTCCCACCAGCGTGGCGGCAGCTCCCGGCGCAGCAGCTCACCCCCCGGAGTCCGCACCTCCACCGTGCCGTGCCGCGAGATGATCACCAGTAGCCGCTCGGACACCACCCGCCACCCGCCGTCCTTGTCCGGCTCGAGCTCCGAACGGCTGTCGGGTTCCGGGACCGGCCCGGCCAGCCCGTACGAAGGCGTGGGGTCCGCATCGTCCCAGCCGAAGAAAACGGAACCGCCCGCCGCCACCCGTACGGACAGCGAGGAACGTTCGAACCAGATCACCCCGCCACCCGGCCGTGACTGGGCGCCGCGCGCCCGTCCGGGAACCCGCCCCCGTTCGTTCCCGGGCAGCGGCAGCTCCGTCGAGCCTGCGCGCCGCCGGCGCCATGCCGCCCGCATGCTCCGCACCCGCCACGTCGCACCGACCACCCTCACCGACCGCACCAGGCCACGTGAATCCATGCACATCAGCGTGCCAGTGGAGTCGGTGACCGTCAGGGGCGTTCAACTGGCGTTCATTCAGCGACCATCAGTCCTTGACGTGCGCCCCTGCGCCGTCGCCGTCACCCGATGGGCCGGTCTGACATCAACCCGGCCGTCAAGGCCCACGAGGA
Source organism: Streptomyces sp. (assembly GCA_035556995.1). Taxonomy (GTDB): domain Bacteria; phylum Actinomycetota; class Actinomycetes; order Streptomycetales; family Streptomycetaceae; genus Streptomyces. Next base: position 5,946 of record DATMEI010000797.1, on the reverse strand, counting down.
AGACCGCGCTGTCGTCGGACAGGACCCGACCCGGTGGTGTGTGCGCCCGTGTCCTCCACGTTCAGCCCGTGGTGTCACCACATCTTCGACGAGGGCAGCATGTGGCCTCCGCCCTGGCGCGACAATTGACCACGTGGCATCGTCCTGCACAGCCGTATGTGCGCCCTGGGGGCGTACCACCTGCACAGCCAGCCGGACCGGGAGCCGCCTCCATGACCACAGCGCACAGCACACCGCAGCCGCAGCCCGTCGCACCAGAGCCCCTCTGGCAGCCGGGCCCGGACCGCGTCGCTGGTGCGCAGATCACCCGCTTCCAGGCATGGGCGGCCGATCACCACGGCGCACCCGCCGCCACACCGGGAGACCCGGAGGCGAGCTACGCGGCACTGCACCGGTGGTCGGTCGGGGAACTCGCCACCTTCTGGCAGGCCCTCACCGAGTGGTTCGAGATCCGCTTCTCCACTCCCTACGAGACCGTGCTTGCCGACTCCGCGATGCCCGGCGCCACCTGGTTCCCCGGGGCGACACTCAACTACGCCGAGCACGCCCTGCGTACGGCCGAGGACCCCGCACGCGTGGACGACCCCGCGCTGCTGCACGTCGATGAGGATCACGAACCCCACGCCGTCACCTGGGGCGAACTGCGCCGCCAGGTGGGCTCCCTCTCCGCCGAGCTGCGCCGTCTCGGAGTACGGCCCGGCGACCGCGTCAGCGGCTACCTCCCCAACATCCCCCAGGCGGCCGTCGCGCTGCTGGCCACCGCAGCCGTCGGCGGGGTGTGGACCTCGTGCGCCCCCGACTTCGGTGCACGGAGCGTCCTCGACCGCTTCCAGCAGGTCGAGCCGACCGTGCTGTTCACCGTCGACGGATACCGGTACGGCGGCAAGGAACACGACCGCCGCGAGACCGTCGCCGAACTCCGTCGCGAACTGCCGAGCCTGCGCGCCGTCGTCCACGTCCCCCTCCTCGGCACACCCGCCCCCGAGGGCACCCTGGACTGGTCGGCCCTCACCTCGGCCCCTGCCGGCTCCGAGGCCGGCTCACCCGTATTCGAGCAGGTGCCGTTCGAACACCCCCTGTGGGTGCTCTACTCCTCCGGCACGACCGGCCTGCCCAAGGCCATCGTCCAGTCCCAGGGCGGCATCCTGCTCGAACACCTCAAGCAGCTCGGCCTGCACAACGACACCGGCCCGGACGACCGCTTCTTCTGGTACACCTCCACCGGCTGGATGATGTGGAACTACCTCGTCTCCGGCCTCCTGACCGGCGCCACGGTCGTCACCTACGACGGCAGCCCGGGCTATCCCGGCATCTCCGCGCAGTGGAGCGTCGCGGCACTCACCGGCACGACGTTCTTCGGCACCTCCGCCGCGTACGTCATGGCCTGCAGCAAGGCCGGCATCCATCCGGGCCGTGACCTCGACCTCTCCCGCGTCAAGTGCGTGGCCACCACCGGCTCCCCGCTGCCGCCGGACGGCTTCCGCTGGATCCACGACGAGATCTCCGAGAACATGTGGATCGCCTCCGTCAGTGGCGGAACCGACGTGTGCAGCTGCTTCGCCGGCGCCGTCCCCACGCTCCCCGTGCACACCGGCGAACTGCAGGCACCCTCGCTCGCCACCGACCTCCAGTCCTGGGACCCGCAGGGCAAGCCCCTCACCGACGAGGTGGGCGAGCTCGTCGTCACCCGCCCGATGCCGTCGATGCCCGTCCGCTTCTGGAACGACCCGGACGGTTCGCGCTACCGCGACAGCTACTTCGAGATGTACCCGGGCGTCTGGCGGCACGGCGACTGGATCACCCTCACCGGCCGCAACACGGTCGTCATCCACGGACGGTCCGACTCCACGCTCAACAGGCAGGGCGTACGCATGGGTTCGGCCGACATCTACGAGGCGGTCGAGCGCCTCCCCGAGATCCGTGAGTCCCTCGTCATCGGCGTCGAAGAGCCCGACGGCGGCTACTGGATGCCCCTCTTCGTCCACCTCGCCGAAGGCGCCGTACTCGACGACACCCTCCGTGACCGCATCAAGGCCACCATCCGCGAGGGACTCTCACCACGCCACCTGCCCGACGAGATCATCGAAATCGAGGGTGTGCCGCACACCCTCACCGGCAAGCGCCTCGAAGTCCCGGTCAAACGCCTTCTGCAGGGCACGCGGCTGGACAAGGCCGTCAACCCCGGCTCCGTCGACAACGTCGAACTGCTGCGCTTCTACGAGCGGCTCGCCGAGGACCGCACCGGCTGACGGTCCGCCGGACCCGCCATTGTCAGACCCGCTGATTACGGTGAGTGAGCAAGTGATCCGCAGGCGCCGAGGGGGAGACCATGGCACACACCAGAAGCCGCAAGCGAAGAGTCCGTCGCACCCTGCGCCGTGAAGTGCCGAGCATCGTCCCGGTGCTGACGGACGGGGCGCATTTCGCGCGGATGCGGTCCTACCGCTCCTTCGCCTTCGACGACCACCACAGCTATCTGCGGCAGCTGGAGGGACTGCTGCGTGCCCTGACCGCTCAACAGGTCCACGCACGTGTAGTGCTGTTCGACCCGGTCGACTACGAACTCTTCTGCGAGGAGAAGAAGCTCGACCCCGACACTCCCTCCAGCAGGGCGCGTTACGTCTCGGAGGCCGCCTCGGCCGGCACCGCGATGCCCTACCGCGGCGAGACCGTCGAGCAGCTTCTCCCACAGCTCCGCGAGGCGCACGCGAGCCGTCTGACCTGGCAGTCCGGAGCGGAGGTCCTGGCCCGCGCGGGCTCGTGCGCGCGGTGCGGAGCCGACGTCGGCAAGGCCGCGTTCGACCGTGCCGCCCGTGCGCTGGCGCTGGTGCTGGAGGCGGCGGGCGACGGCACCCACCACCTGGTCGGCAGCGTCGCGGTGCCCGGAGCACCGCTGGTCACCGCGCTCGACGTACGAAGGACTTCCCAAGGCGAGCTGCATGCCCGGGAGTCGGCGGCCCTGGCCCTCACGACAGCGCTGGCCGCAGGGTTCGCCACGGGCAGCCCCGGAGGCCTCGTGCTGCGTACGGACGCGGGCGCCGACGACGGCGGCCTCACCGCAGGCTCCGGTGCCGCACAGGACGTGGTCCGCGGATGGTCTCTCGACCCGCCCAGGTGCTGGTTGCGTCCCCTCACCGCCGCCGAGGTGTTCACCGCGTACTGCACCGACCCCGCCACCCGTGAACCGCTGGCTCCCGAGCCGGGCGTCGACCACGCGCCGGGTTTCGACCTGCCACACCCGGGAGGTGACCTGCACTGCTGAGTCCCATCCTGACGGCGCCGACCGTCCCGCCACGGGGGCGGAACGGTCGGCTCAGGCACCGCAGTCCGGATGTCAGCAGGCTCGGACGTGCGCTCGTCTCACTCCCCGGAGAGCACAGCCTGGGCGGCCAGCAGCGACTCATGCGCGCTGTCGGCAGCACGGGCGGCTGAGGCGGCACGCTCGCACTGGGCGAGCGTGTGCTTCGCGAGTGTGGCCCGTACGTACGGGATCGATGCGGCCCCCATCGACAGACTGGTCACGCCGAGCCCCGTCAGTACGCAGGCGAGCAGCGGATCAGCAGCCGCCTCCCCGCAGACTCCGCAGCTCTTCCCCTCCGCCCGGGCCGCATCGGCGGCAAGCGCGACGAGGTCCAGCAAGGCCGGCTGCCAGGGGTCCTGCAGCCGGGAGACGGCACCCACCTGACGGTCCGCGGCGAAGGTGTACTGCGCGAGATCGTTCGTCCCCAACGAGAGGAACTCGACCTCCTGCAACACCGAACGTGCCCGCAGCGCAGCGGACGGAATCTCCACCATCGCCCCGGACTTGGCCTGTAGCCCGGCTGTGTGACAGGCCTCGGCGAATGCCCTGGCGTCCGCGCGGTCCGCCACCATCGGAGCCATCACCTCGAGGTAGACGGGCAGCCCTTCCGCGGCCTTCGCGAGGGCGGTGAGCTGCCCCTGAAGCACCTCGGGGTGGTCCAGCAGCGTGCGCAGCCCGCGCACACCCAGGGCAGGATTCGGCTCGTCCCCGGGGGTGAGGAAGTCCAGCGGCTTGTCCGCCCCCGCATCCAGCACGCGCACCACGACGCGCCCCTCGGGGAATGCCTCGAGCACCTGCCTGTACGCCTCGACCTGCTTCTCCTGGGACGGGACCTTCGTGCTGTCGTCCAGGAAGAGGAACTCCGTACGGAAGAGCCCGACGCCCTCCGCGCCCGCCTCCACCGCCGCGGCCACATCCGAGGGCCCCCCGACGTTCGCCAGCAGCGGCACCTTGTGACCGTCGGAGGTGGCACCCGGCCCCTTCGTGGCATCAAGCGCAGCCTTGCGCTCCTCGGCCTCCCTGCTCAGCGCGGCCTGCTCCTCCGCGCTCGGAGAGATGGAGACCGAACCGGTGCTGCCGTCGACAGCGACGACAGTGCCCTCCTCCACCTCGCATGCACCCGGCAGTGCCACCACTGCCGGCACGCCCAACGCCCGGGCCAGGATGGCACTGTGACTCGTCGGACCGCCTTCCTCCGTCACAAAGCCGAGGACCAGAGCAGGATCCAGCAGCGCCGTGTCCGCAGGAGCGAGGTCCCGCGCGATGAGCACGTAGGGCCGGTCACTGTCCGGCACCCCAGGCATCGGTACGCCCAGCAGCCGCGCGACGATCCGGTTCCGTACGTCGTCAAGATCCGCCACGCGTCCCGCGAGGTACTCGCCGGCGCCGGCGAGCAGCGCACGGTAGGCGGCGAAGGCGTCGTAGACAGCGCGCGCCGCCGTGCTCCCCACGGCGATGCGGCGCTCGACGTCCGCCATCAACTCGGGGTCCTGCGCCATCATGGCCTGGGCCTCGAGCACGGCCTGCGCCTCTCCGCCCGCCAGATTCCCCCGCGCCATCAGGTCGTTGGCCACATCCTCCACGGAACGACGTGCCCGCTGCTGTTCGCGCGGGGCGTCTTCCTCGGCGATCTGCTTGGCGGGCGGCTCCAGCGCGGCGGTGCCCATGTGCCGGACTTCACCGATCGCCACTCCGTGACTTACGCCGACGCCTCGCAGGGTTGTGTCCATCTCACTCATCTCCGGTCGATGCGGTGAGCCCGGCCACCGCGGTATTTCTCGCGTACCCGCCTCACTGCGCGGGCGGGAGCACGGGTGTCACTTCCACTTGAAGAGCGCCGTACTCGTTTCGACAGGACCATCTTCGACGACGGCCCCCAGCGAGTCGGCGGCGGCCTCCAGCGCGATCACCGGAGAGATCGGCGACTTCCCGGCCTCTTCCACGGCGGTCGGGTCCCAGCGGACGATGGCCTCTCCACGCTGCACCGTGTCCCCTTTGGCGGCGAGGAGTTCGAAGCCTTCACCGTTGAGCTGGACGGTGTCGATGCCGAGATGGGTCAGCACGCCATGGCCGTCGGCATCGACCACCACGAAGGCGTGCGGGTGCAGCGAAACGATGATCCCGTCGACTGGTGCGACAGCCTCGGTCCTCTCACGTACGGGGTCCACAGCGGTACCTGGACCCACCATCGAACCGGAGAAAACGGGGTCGGGCACGGCTGAAAGTCCGACAGCGGCACCGGCGAGGGGGGACGTCACGGTGGTCATGGGAGGCCTCCCGATGGGGGGATCGAGCAGCCGCCGCCTCTACCTGTCCTGGACGGCGCACCGTTGAGAAGCGTAAGTCATGGAAACGGCCCGTTCCGGATGAGCGCGAGGGTGTGGCGTGTGCCTCCCGTCCGGCGCCGACCAGGCGTCCTCGTAATAATCAATTTGCCCACGGCACGCAGGGCCGGTACTGTCATCCCCCGGTCCAGCGCCGACAGCTCGGGCCGCCGCCCCAATTTCGTTGCGGGGCAGGGAGTTTGATAGCGTCGGAGACACCGAGAGGGAAGCGCCCGGAGTGGCCTGTGAGGGTTGCGAAGGTAGTGTCCGTTCTTTGAGAACTCAACAGCGTGCTAAAAGTCAACGCCAGATATGTTGATT
>DATMEI010000796.1:0-14951 GCA_035556995.1 Streptomyces sp. | reverse complement strand
CCCGGTCACATTCCGAACCCGGAAGCTAAGCCTGACAGCGCCGATGGTACTGCATGCGGGAGCGTGTGGGAGAGTAGGACACCGCCGAACACCCTTTGAGGAAAGCCCCGTTGACGAGACAACACCGTCAACGGGGCTTTTTTCGTGTGCGCGTACAGTTGCCCGCATGGGCAGGTATGACGTGGTCATCTTCGACAACGACGGTGTGCTTGTGGACAGCGAGCCGATTTCCAATCGTGTACTCGCGGCCTGTCTCACCGAGTTGGGTCACCCCACAACGTACGAAGAGTCGATCCGCGACTATATGGGCGCGGCCGTGCACCGCATACACGATGTCGTGCTCGAGCGTTCCGGGCGGCGGCTGCCTGACGACTTCGACGACACCTTCCACTCCCGTGTGTTCGCCGCCTTCCAGCGGGAGTTGAAGCCCGTCACAGGAGTGCCCGAGCTGCTGGCGAAGCTGGACGCCGAGGGAGTGCCGTACTGCGTGGCGTCCTCGGGAAGTCACGAGCGGATCCGGGTGGCGCTGAGGAAGACCGGGCTGTATGAACACTTCGGTGAGCAGCGCATCTTCAGCTCTGAGGACGTGGGCAAGGGCAAGCCGGCCCCCGACCTCTTTCTTCATGCAGCGGCCCGGATGGGCGTCGAGGCCGAGCGGTGCGCTGTCGTCGAGGACAGCCCTTTGGGTGTGCGGGCGGCCCTGTCCGCCGGCATGGATGTGTACGGATACACCGCCATGACGTCCCGCGAGAGGCTTGCCGGAGCCACGGCCCTGTTCGCCGGTATGGGCGAGCTGACGGCGCTGCTGTCGTAGCCGACGGGCAGCTTCGGTGTCCGTGGCACCGGCCGGTACGGTGTCCGGATGAGTGGCGGCGCGCAGTTGATGTGGGACGAGGCAGTCACAGGCTATGACTTCGGCCCCGGACACCCGATGGACCCGGTGCGGCTCGCGCTGACGATGCGGCTGGTTGAGGCGATGGGCCTGGACGCCCGAAAGGAACTGGACGTGGTCGCCGCCAAGCCCGTCGGCGATTCGACGCTGAGGCTCGTGCACAGACAGGACTACATCGACGCGGTACGCAGGGTGTCTGCCGACCCGAGTTCGGCAGACGGCGAGTACGGCCTGGGTACGCCGGACGACCCCGCGTTCGCCGGCATGCACGAGGCCTCCGCGCTGATCGCCGGTCAGTCTGTCGCTGCCGCCGACGCCGTGTGGCGGGGCGACGTGAAGCACGCGGTCAACTTCGCCGGGGGCCTTCACCATGCGATGCACGCCTCCGCGTCGGGTTTCTGCATCTACAACGACGCGGCGCTGGCCATCGCCCGCCTGCTCGAACAGGGCGTGGAGCGCGTCGTGTACGTGGATATCGACGTCCACCACGGCGACGGCGTACAGGACGCGTTCTGGAACGACCCGCGTGTTCTGACCATTTCGCTGCACGAGCATCCCCGGATGCTGTTCCCCGGCACCGGATGGCCCGAGGACAACGGCGGCACGGACGCCGAGGGCGGGGCGGTGAACGTGGCCCTGCCGGCTGGGACGGGAGACGACGGCTGGCTGCGGGCGCTGCACGCTGTGGTGCCTGAACTGCTCGCTGAGTTCCGGCCGCAGGTGCTCGTCACCCAGCACGGTGCGGACACGCACTTCGAAGACCCTCTCGCCCATCTCGCCGTCAGCGTGGACGCTCAGAGGGCCGCAGCCGAGGCTTTGCACGGCTGGGCGCACGAGTACGCGGACGGACGCTGGGTGGCGCTCGGAGGCGGCGGCTACGCGGTGGTCGATGTCGTACCGCGCACCTGGACGCATCTGGTCGCGATCGCGGCAGGCGTGCCGATGCCGCCCGAGACCGAAGTGCCGGAGTCGTGGCGGCAGTCGGTCTATGCGCTGACCGGGAGTCCCGTGGCACCGCGTCGGATGACGGACGGGCGTGAGGCGGTCTGCCGCAAGTGGGGGGAGACGGGGTACGACCCGGCCGACCCGCTCGACCAGGCGGTGCGTGCGACGCGGAAGGCGGTCTTCCCGGCGCACGGACTGATGCCGTAGCGGAGTTGCCGAGGCGCCGGGGCCTGGTTCCGGGCCTCGGAAACAGCGTGATCCGGATCCGGGCGGGTGCCCTGCGCTCCGTACAAGGGTTCGCCAGGTTGTGCCGTGGCGTGAGGCGCACCCGTGCGATGCCGACGCGCAAGTATGGTCGGCGTGTTGAGGAAACCTGGGGACGGGAACGGCGGGCTGAGCGTCGCCGCGCTGCGTGAGCATCTGCTCGCTGCCCGGCTTGCCGGTACGACCGCGACCAGCCGCGAGAAGAGTCTGCGGCGGTACCGGCTGTTCGCGGCACGCGACCCGCGGGTGTTGATCGGTCTCGAGCCGGAAAGTGACTGGCCCCTTCCGGAGGTGCTCGCGCTCATGGCTGAAAAGTGCGGCGTCTCTTCCGACCCGGCCAGCGTCTCCGGACAGGACACGATCGATCCGGAGCGCACCATCGGAGCACTCGACGCGTTCGCCGACCGGTTGCACAACGCGGCTGAGCGGCGCATTCCGGTGCTGCTGGGTACGGGTCACCCGAGCCGACTCCTGGATTTCTACGCCTCATTGGCCTCAGCGCTCTCGTCGGCGGGATGCACTCTCCTCGCATCAGCAGAGGGGCGACGTATCGACATAACGACCCGGTTCGGCGTACGCCAGTTCAGCCTCGGCTACGCGGGAGGGGTTGCGTTGGTCCGTGAAACCGGCGTGCGTCCGGCTCCTGGTGCGCCGGGAGTTCACACCCACTCGCCGCTGCCGGTGCGGACGGTGCTGGCCACCGCGATGGCAGAGGGCGGACCGCTTCCGGAGTTGGTGATCGGTGACCACGGATGGGTCTGCGCAGCAGGTCAGTTGGGTATTGAGGCCATCGGGCCGGCCGATACGGATGATCCGGCGCTCTTCGTGGGCCAGGCAGAGGGACGGGTCTCCGTGGCCGTGCCGGTCGATGACACTGTGCGTTCTGCCTACTACCGTCCGCTGACGCGCTATGTACTCAATCGAGCCCGTCTGTCACAGTAGGAGACCGATCGCTACTCCTCTTCCCCACTTGCATCACCCGCCCCTAATCTGGGGAGGAGCGCGCATGCGAGCGGGAGTCGCCGGAAGGGGAAGCCGGTGACCGACATGTGCGGAAGGTTCAGGTGTGACATGGCTGCTGGCAAGGGACCTCTCAACGAGGTCAACTTTCTGACCGTGGCGGAAGTCGCCTCGGTGATGCGAGTGTCCAAGATGACCGTGTACCGGCTGGTGCACAGCGGTCATCTGCCGGCGATCCGGGTGGGAAGGTCATTCCGGGTCCCAGAGCAGGCCGTCCATGAGTACCTCCAAGAGTCGTATGTGGGGGTGGAGACCGCCTGACGGTGTCCCGCGCTGACCCTCGGATTACGAGCTGAACGCGGTGGCGGGTAGGCTGAACCTCATGTAGGTCGTGTGGGCTCGGACGCCCCCGCGCCGAGTGAAGGCCACTCTCTCCGCATCGGCGGAGATGATTTGTGAGCGAGGGTAGTCGTGGGCTCTGTTATCAAGAAGCGGCGTAAGCGGATGGCTAAGAAGAAGCACCGCAAGCTCCTCAAGCGCACGCGTGTTCAGCGTCGCAACAAGAAGTGAGCGAGCGCGCCGAGTACGTCAGTGACCGCCGTTCTGCCCGCCCGCACCAGGTGTGCGGGGTGGCAGGGCGGCGGTTTCGTTTGCGCAGGCTGCGTTTCGCGGGCGGACGTGCGGACAGGTGGTAGGCGGAATCCGTTGAGTACCGCGTCGCCGCAGCACAGGCTGTAAGAAGGCGGCAGGGGAGGGATCTTGGGCAGGGTCGTACTCGTCACCGGAGTCGCCCGTCAGCTCGGCGGCCATTTCGTGCGCCGAATTCAGCGTGAGCCCGACGTGGACCGGGTTGTGGGCGTCGATGTGCAGCAACCCCCGCACCGCCTCGGCGGTGCCGAGTTCGTACGGTCGGACATCCGGCAGCCGGACATCGGCAGGGTGCTGGCCGAGCACGCCGTGGACACCGTCGTCCACATGGATGTGCACGGGTCTCCTCTGACCGTGCCAGGCAGCGGCAACCGCAGTTCGGTCAAGGAGACCAACGTCATAGGGACCATGCAGCTGCTCGGCGCGTGCCAGAAGGCGCCCTCTGTGCGGCGGCTGGTCGTGAAGTCGACGACGAGTGTGTACGGAGGGGCGCCCCGCGACCCGGCGGTCTTCGACGAGTCGACGCCTGCCAAGTCGCTGCCCAGCGGCGGCTTCGCGAAGGACGCGATGGAGGTCGAGGGATATGTACGGGGCTTCGCCCGGCGCCGCCCCGATGTGTCGGTGACCGTGCTGCGCTTCGCGCACGTGCTCGGCCCCTCGGTGGACTCGCCCCTCGCGGCGTACTTCGCTCTGCCCGTACTGCCCACGGTGCTCGGCTACGATCCGCGGCTGCAGTTCGTACACGAGGAGGACGCTGTCGAAGTTCTGCGCCTGGCGGCCCGTGAACCGTGCCGGGGAACGCTCAATGCGGGAACCTTCAACATCGCCGGCGACGGTGCCCTGCTGCTGTCGCAGTGCGCGCGGCGGCTGGGACGCCCGACCGTGCCGATGCTGCTGCCCGCCATCCGCTGGGGCAGATCGCTGCTGCAGTCGGTCGGCGCCACGGACTTCTCTCCGGAGCAGGTACGGCTGCTGACCCACGGCCGGGTCGTACGCACGGTCCAGATGCGCGAAACCCTCGGGTTCGGGCCCCGGTACACGACCGCTGAGACGCTCGAGGCCTTCGGGCGCAGCAGGGGGCCGGGGCTTCTGCCGCCGGAGACCCTCGCGCGTACCGTCGACAGGTTTGCCGCGATGGTGCAGGAGCGGCCGGAGGAAGAACGACAGGGCGAGGAGGCCGGCAGGCATGGGTGATGCGAAGGTCATCCCCTTCGGCTCTCCGGAGGACGGGCGCGACCGGTGGCACAGGGAGACCTCGCGTGCCGCGCGAGGGGACTCCGGTCCGGCGTCCGGCGCGAAACCGGGGGGCCGGTCCGGCGCATCCGGCGCATCCGGCACGTCCGGCACGTCCGGCACTTCGGGAGAGGGAGCCGGCGCTGACGGGTCTGCCGAGAACGGGAACGACCCGCCGCCGGGCGGCAGTTGGGAGCAGAAAGTCGCACAAGGGCTGGCGTTTCTGCGCCGAAGGGTCACTGGAGAGTACGAGGTCGACGACTTCGGCTATGACGCCGAGCTGACCGACCAGGTGCTGATGTCGCTGCTTCGCCCGCTGTACGAGAAGTACTTCCGCGTCGAGGTGCGCGGCGTCGAGAACATCCCCGACGACGGTTCGGCCCTCGTGGTCGCCAACCACTCGGGGACGTTGCCGCTGGACGGACTGATGCTCCAGGTCGCCGTCCACGACAATCATCCGGCCCGGCGTCATCTCCGCCTGCTCGCGGCGGATCTGGTGTTCATGCTGCCCGTGGTCAACGCGCTCGCGCGCAAGGCCGGGCACACGCTCGCCTGCGCTGAGGACGCCGAGGCCCTGCTGGCCAGGGGAGAGGTCGTCGGGGTGATGCCCGAGGGGTTCAAAGGCCTGGGCAAACCCTTCTCGGAGCGCTACAAGCTGCAGCGGTTCGGACGCGGAGGCTTCGTGTCGACGGCGCTGCGGGCGGGGGCGCCGATCGTGCCGTGCTCGATCGTCGGAGCCGAGGAGATCTACCCGATGGTGGGCAACTCCAAGATGCTGGCCCGGTTGTTGGGCGTGCCCTACTTCCCTGTCACGCCGACGTTCCCGTGGCTGGGGCCTCTCGGCGCGGTGCCGTTGCCGACGAAGTGGACGATCCAGTTCGGTGAGCCGATCCGGACGGACGGGTATCCGGCGGGGTCGGCCGACGACCCGATGCTGATGTTCAACCTCACGGACCAGATCCGGGAGACCATCCAGCACACCCTCTACAAGCTGCTCGTGCAGCGAAGGTCCGTGTTCTTCTAGGCAGTTCGCTGCCAGGACGGCAGTCGGCCACTGGCCGGCTGACCAGTGGCCGATGGACAGACCGAAGGCCCCTCTCGCACCCGTCTGTACGTCCAGGAGAGCGCGGGAGGGGCCCGGCGGGGCAGCGGCGGTTCCGCTTCTAGTCGTCTCCCGAGAGGTCCCTCAGGCCCGGCAGCACATCCGGGACGATGGGCGGCAGGGTGACCTCCGAACCCGGCAGCGAGTGTCCGTCCTTGCCCGACCCCGGGCGGGAGGGGTCACCGTGCAGGTCCCGGTCCGGGTCCAGGAGGCCGCCGCCGCCGATCAGTTCGCCCGTACGCTCATCGGAGCCGGACGGCGAAGGCTTCCCGCTTTCCTCGCCCTCGCGGCCGTCCGCGTCCGCGGAACCGGAGGAGGACGAAGGCCGCGGCGAGGTGCGCTCCGCGTCCGTACCGCCCGCACTGCCACGGGCCGGGTGGTGCGAGGAGTCCTTCTCCGAGTCGGAGAGGAGCCCCGCCAGCGGGCTCACGTCACTGTCCATGGCGTCGAAGACGGAATTCACCTCGTCACGCACATCCGACAGCTGCGGTGGCAGGCGGTCCTCCAACTGGGACCAGCCCGCACGGTGGTTCGTGCTGAAGGAGGAGAGGGAGCGCATCGGTGCGATGCTGCCGTCCCTTTCGTACGCGGCGCTGAGCAGCCGGTGGCCGTCGGCGGCTTCGTTCCGCATTCCGGCGAGTGCCCTGCGGACTTCGGCCAGCGATTCGTAGTCCAGTTCGGCGCCGCCTCTGGCCCGTTCCATCAGGCGGCGGGCCTCATGCATGCGCGTCGAGGCGTGGTCCAGATGCACCAGACCGCGGTCCGCTTCGTCGCTCGCCAGATCCAACTGCAGGTCTTCCATGCCCCTTTTGAGCCCGTACAGCGAATCGCCCGGAAGGGCTTCGCTGCTGGCCGCGGCGACACCGCCCAGCGCGGAGGCCGCGACACCGACGCCGAGGCCGCCCGCGGCGAGCCCCTTGGTCAGCCGGGACCGGGGGCGGAGTCTGCTCAGCGGGCTGAGGGCCGGGGCGCGGTGCGCGCCCTTCTTGCCGCGTCCGTCGCGCTGTTCGGGCACCTGACGGGCACGTGCTTCCGGCGAGGCGAACTCGGCCTCCATGGCGGCGACGAGCTGTGCCCGATGGACGGTCTTCACCTCGGGAGCCAGCGTGGGTCTCGGCAGTGCCCCGAGTCTGTCCGCGACGCCCAGCAGTTGTGCGCGCTCGGTGTCGCCTTCACCTTGGGGCGAGCCCTCGGCATCGCCGTCGGTGATCTCGCCCCCGCCGGTTACGGGCAGACGTTCAGGGGCGGGCGAAAAGACTCGTGCGCCCCCGTCCTCCGCCGTATGGCCGGCCGCCGTGGCCTCGTCGAGCTCGTGCTCATCCAGGGCTTGGGCGAAGGCGGTTGCCCGCCTGCTCGCGGCTACGGACCCGATCATGGGCGGCACCTCCTCTCGTCAGCACGGTCCACTCCCCACCACGGATGGAAGGCTGTGCGGCGAACTGCTCGCATTCACTCGAAAGTGGGAGCGAACACTTGCGTGCCACGGGTGCGGGGAGTCTGCACCTCCCACAACGAGCCGCAAGCCAGTCGGGTTACGGACTCACGATGATGTGACCGCACGCAGCTGTGGCGTCACATTTGGTTACGGCTGCTGGGTGCTTCCCCGGAGCCGAACTAGCGCGCGTCCTGCGGCAGAAGACGTGCGAGCGTGCGGACCGCGCGGTACTGCAGGGTCTTGATGGCGCCCTCGTTCTTCCCCATGGCGCGTGCCGTCTCGGCGACCGAAAGTCCTTGCAGGAAGCGGAGCGTGACGCACTCCTGCTGCTGAGGGTTGAGCCTGCGTACGGCTTCCAGCAGCGCGGCGTTGGACAGGGACTCCAGGACCGAGTCCTCAGGGCTGCGCTCGACCTCGTTCGCGTCGAGCATCTCTCCGGTGGTCACCTCCAGCCGGAAACGGCTGGACTTGAAGTGGTCGGCGACCAGATTGCGCGCGATGGTGACCAGCCAGGCTCCGAAGTCACGCCCCTGCCAGGTGAAGGTGCCGATGCGGCGCAGGGCCCGCAGGAACGTCTCACTTGTGAGGTCCTCGGCGGTCGCCTTACCGCCCACGCGGTAATAGATGTAGCGGTAGACGGTGTCGCTGTACTGGTCGTAGAGGCGGCCGAAGGCCTCGGCCTCGCCGGACTGTGCGCGCTCGACGAGGTCCATCATCCGGCGGTTGTCGGTGTCGGAGGCGGCCGGACGTGCGCGGCGGGCGGTCGACGTGCCCGCACCGCCTGAGGCGCCGCCGCGGGTGCGTCTGCCGACGTTGCCGGCAGGGGCGGCCGCCGCGGTGGACTGCGCGGCACCTGTGGCGGTGGCCGCGCCGGCGCGGTCGGCCAACGCGTAACTGGGGCCGGCGGGGACTGGCGCGGCCATGGCGAGGGCGGGGGTGGTGGGGACGAGGACGGGGACGGCGTACGCGTGGGGGACGAGCGTGCCGAGCCGGCCGACAGCGTCAACGACCGTGCTGCGCAGCGTAGCCAGGCCCGAGGCGTCAACCCCGACGTGTGGGTACACGGGACTCCCAGAGGCAGAGCTTCCATCACGTGCAGTACGGAACCGTTCGACCCGGATTGGGACGGGTGGGTACCGATTGCGTCTGAGGAGAATAACGCTTCGTATAGACAGTGCTACGCCTAGTTGCTGAAATCGCCGATTCAGTCAGTTGTGTTACGCATTGGTGCACAACGTGGCACCGATTGTGACCAGATATCTGATCGCTTCTTGCTCACAACTTGTCGTTTGAGTGGCGACTTGTGGCCGAACGTCCGAAGCGTGACTGGCCGGGGCAGGGGGCGGGTAAGACGCACGAATTGCCTCACGCAACCAGCGCGAGCAGCGATCCCGGACGGGCTTCGTGCGCGTCCAGCGAGCTGAAGCCCTATCGGCGGCGGCGCTGGAGAGCGACTGCGGCAGCGGCGCCACCTGCCACGGCGCCGACTCCGGCGGCTGCCGGAATGCCGGCCTTCGCCGCCTTCCGGGCGGTGCGGTAGTCGCGCAGCCGCCAGCCCATTTCGCGGGCGTGGCCGCGAAGACGGCTGTCAGGATTGATCGCATACGGATACCCGACGAGCGAGAGCATCGGTATGTCGTTCGCCGAGTCGCTGTAGGCGGCGCACCGGTCCAGATCCAGGTCCTCCGCTCCGGCGAGCGCCCGTACGGCCTCGGCCTTGGCCGGACCGTGCAGCGGTTCGCCGACCAGCCTCCCCGTGTAGACGCCGTCGACGGACTCGGCGACGGTGCCGAGCGCACCGGTCAGACCGAGGCGGCGGGCGATGATCGTCGCGGTTTCCACGGGCGCCGCGGTGACGAGCCAGACCTTCTGGCCGGCGTCGAGGTGCGCCTGGGCGAGGGCGCGGGTGCCGGGCCAGATGCGGCCGGCCATGTATTCGTCGTAGATCTCCTCGCCGATCTCCGTCAGTTCGGAGACGCTGTGGCCCTTGACGATGGACAGGGCGCTGGAGCGTACGTCCGCCATGTGTCCGGCGTTCTCGCTGCCCGCCATCCGGAACCAGACCTGCTGCCAGGCGAAGCGGGCGAGTTCACGCTTCTCGAAGAAGTCGCGCTTGTAGAGGCCCCGGCCGAAGTGGAAGAGGGCCGCACCCTGCATCACCGTGTTGTCGAGGTCGAAGAAGGCCGCGGCGTGGGTGTCCCCGACGACCGGGAACACCTCTTCGGCGGGGACGGACGCGGCCAGTTCGCGCTCGTGCTGCTCCAGCTCCTGTTTGCGGGCCGCTTCGGCTGAGGCCTCGCCCGCGAGCACGCTGCGCGCGGTCGCGGACCGGCTGCGGTGCGCGATCCAGGCCCAGGCACGTCGGGGGGAGGAACGGGAGAGCATGCCTCCGAGGATAGCCACCAGGTGCGCCCGTCCTGTTACGCGCGGGTGTCCGCTTGTTGGCGATCCGGCACACGAACGGGACACCTCTGCCGTGCAGGGCTGCTAAACGCGCCCGGAGCCTCAACTCGCGGGCGTGGCAGGCCTGTAGCTGGTAGAGCCACGTAACGCCGCGTGCCGGTGCGCCGTGGCCGGAGGGGCGTACGCCGGTTGTGAAGCAAGGCGGACGGGACGTGTGGTGGCGGCGAAGCGTGACAATGGTGCGCATGAGGACTGTCACGCTGATCGGAAAGCCCGGATGCCATCTGTGCGATGTGGCGCGGGACGTGGTCGTCCGGGTGTGTGAGGAGACCGGAGCAGCCTGGGAGGAGAAGGACATCAACCAGGACCAGGAGCTGTACCGGAAATACTGGGAGCAGATCCCCGTTGTACTGGTGGACGGTGCGCAGCACGACTTCTGGCGGGTGGACCCGCAGCGGCTGCGGAAGGCTCTCGAGGCCTGACTGGCGGGTTGTACTGATCACGAACGCGTCCCCTGTCCGTACGCCGGTGGGGCGCGGGACCGGGTGCGCGTACGTGGTGTGTGAGACGTGAGGAGTGACCTGTGTCGCTGCTGGTGCATGTGGCGCCGGTCACGTTGAACGGACAAATCGGACGGCAGCTTTGTGCACGCGTTCACAAAGGCATAGCCTGGTCGCGATGGAGCGGTCGGGGCGTGCACCTGGCGCGGGACCGCTCACCGCTTCGCGCAACCGGCAGGAGCACCGTGGCAACTGGCCGAAATCACCGACCGCCGACGAGTCGCAGCCGAGGGATCCCCGAGGCCACCGTCGCCCGGCTACCGCTGTATCTGCGAGCGCTCACCGCACTGTCCGAGCGTTCCGTACCCACGGTCTCCTCCGAGGAGCTGGCCGCCGCAGCCGGGGTCAACTCCGCCAAGTTGCGCAAGGACTTCTCCTACCTCGGCTCGTACGGCACCCGCGGCGTCGGCTACGACGTGGAGTACCTCGTCTACCAGATCTCACGCGAGCTGGGACTGACGCAGGACTGGCCCGTCGTCATCGTCGGTATCGGTAACCTCGGCGCCGCCCTCGCCAACTACGGAGGCTTCGCCTCCCGCGGCTTCCGCGTCGCCGCCCTGATAGACGCCGACCCCTCCCTGGCCGGGAGGACTGTCGCGGGCATCCAGGTGCAGCACACCGACGGGCTCGAGCAGATCATCGCCGACAACGGCGTCTCCATCGGCGTGATCGCGACCCCCGCCGGGTCCGCGCAGCAGGTGTGCGACCGGCTCGTCGCCGCCGGGATCACCTCCATCCTCAACTTCGCGCCGACCGTGCTGTCCGTTCCCGAGGGCGTGGACGTACGGAAGGTCGACCTCTCCATCGAGCTGCAGATCCTCGCCTTCCACGAGCAGCGCAAGGCCGGCGAGGAGGCACCCGAGGAAGAAGAGACAGCTCCGCCGGCGGCTCCGCCCGCCGCAGCGGTGACCAAGCGCTCCAAGCGCTCCGAGCCAGGACCTGACGGGGACGTCCCCGCCGTGATGCCCGCATGAGTCTGCTGGTCGTCGGTCTGAGTCATCGCAGCGCGCCCGTGAGCGTGCTGGAGAGGGCCTCTCTCGCGCCGCAGGTGCGCGGCAAGCTGCTGCAGGACGCGATGAGCGCGGAGCCTGCGGCGGAGGCTGCGGTGCTCTCCACGTGCAACCGGATCGAGCTGTACGCCGACGTCGACAAGTTCCACGCCGGTGTCGCCGAACTCTCGACCCTGCTCGCGCAGCACAGCGGCGTCGGCCTGGACGAGCTGACCCCTCATCTGTACGTGCACTACGAGGACCGCGCGGTCCACCACCTGTTCTCGGTGGCCTGCGGCCTGGACTCGATGGTCGTCGGCGAGGGGCAGATCCTCGGCCAGATCAAGGACGCGCTCGCGGTCGCCCAGGACCAGCACACCGCTGGCAGGCTGCTGAACGATCTCTTCCAGCAGGCGCTGCGCACCGGAAAGCGGGCCCACAGCGAGACGGGCATCGACAAGGCCGGGCAGTCGCTGGTCACCTTCGGACTCGAACAGCTCGCAGGCTCCGTGCCGGTCGAGGAGTGGGTGCGCGGCAAGCGTGCCCTGGTCATCGGTGCGGGCTCGATGTCCTCTCTGGCTGCGACGACTCTCGCGCGCGCAGGTGTAGCCGAACTGGTGATCGCCAACAGGACGTTGGACCGCGCCGAGCGGCTCGCCTCCGGTCTGAGCTCCGGGCTGGCCGTGGGCGCCGCACACGCGGCGGCGCTGAGCGGTGGCGACGGTCCCCGTGCGCACGCCCTCCCGATCGACGGGATGACGGCGGAACTGCCGCGGGCGGACATCATCGTCTCCTGCACGGGAGCCACCGGCCTCGTCCTCACAGCTGACGCCGTGAGTGAGGCGCTCACGCAGCGCTTCGCCGCGGCAGCCCCGTCCGCGGGTCCCATGGCGCTGCTCGACCTGGCCATGCCGCGCGACATCGACGCCGCCGCGCACCGGCTGGAGCAGGTCCGGCTCGTGGACATCGAGTCGCTCGCCGGAGTGGCCGCCGACGCGCCTCTGGCCGCCGACGTGGACGCCGTACGCGGCATCGTCAGCGAAGAGGTCGCCGCCTTCGGCGCCGCGCAGCGGGCAGCGACGATCACTCCGACCGTGGTCGCTCTGCGCACGATGGCAGCCGATGTCGTCGCCGCCGAGATGGCCAGGCTGGAGGGACGGCTGCAGGGACTCGACGACAAGCAACGCGCGGAGATCACGCAGACGGTACGCCGCGTCGTGGACAAGCTGCTCCATGCGCCGACGGTGCGCGTGAAGGAGCTCGCGGGGGAGCCGGGCGGAGCGGGGTACGCGGACGCGCTCCGTGAGCTCTTCGACCTCGACCCCCAAGCGGTTGCCGCTGTCAGCAGCAGCCCTGCGCCCACGGGCGTCCCCGCGCCCGCGGAATCGCCGGAACGCACTTCGGAACGTACGCCGGAACGTTCCCCGGACCCGACGGCGGGTGGGCTGCCATGAGCAGACGGCACAGCGCAGGAGACGAGCAGATCAACGAAGGACGCGCCCCGTGCGAGAGCGCGGCAGAGCGTGACGAGGTGAGCACATGAGCAACACACCGGCAGAACCGGCCCTCCGGCTGGGCACCCGGCGCAGCAAGCTCGCCATGGCCCAGTCCGGGCTGGTGGCCGAGGAGGTACGCCGGGTGACGGGCCGACCCGTCGAGCTGGTCGAGATCACGACGTACGGCGACACCAGCAAGGAGCTCCTCGCACAGATCGGCGGCACCGGCGTCTTCGTCACCGCGCTCCGCGACGCACTGCTGCGCGGCGACATCGACTTCGCGGTGCACTCGCTGAAGGACCTGCCCACCACGCAGCCCGACGACTTGATCCTTGCGGCCGTGCCCCCGCGCGCGGACGCACGCGACGTGCTCATCGCCCGCGACGGGCTGGGTTTCGAGGAGTTGGCGCGCTCGGCGGCGTACACGGGCAGGGCCGCCCGTGTCGGTACGGGCTCGCCGCGCCGCATGGCGCAGCTGAACTCCTGGGCCCGCAGCCTGGGCACGGAAATCGACACCGTGCCGATCCGTGGGAATATCGACACGCGCATCGGGTATGTGCGCTCAGGCGAACTCGACGCCGTGGTGCTGGCAGCCGCCGGGATGGAGCGCACCGGCCGTCTCGACGAGGTCACCGAACTGCTCAGCCCGGACGCTGTACTGCCTGCCCCCGGCCAGGGGGCACTCGCTGTCGAGTGCGCGTCCACCAACGCGCATCTGGCTGTCCAGCTCTCCGAGCTCGACGACCCGTACACACGGGCCGCCGTGACCGCTGAGCGAACCCTGCTCGCCGCCTTGGAGGCCGGCTGCAGCGCACCTGTGGGTGCGCTCGCCGACCTGCTTGGCGACGGGCAGGTTGTCACCGAAATGCGCCTGCGTGGCGTCGTCGGCACCACCGACGGCGAAACGCTGGTGCAGCTGTCCACCACCGGTCCCGTACCGGCATCCGCCGCCGACGCAGCGACCCCGCAGAGCATGGGCCGTGAACTCGCCGACGAGATGCTCGCCAAGGGTGCGGCCGGTCTGATGGGGGAGCGAGCACTTTGAGCCCCACCACTGCCCACAATTCGACAACTCAGCACCTCTACGGTGCACACGGACACGTCACCTTTCTCGGTGCCGGGCCCGGAGACCCGGGTCTGCTGACGCTGCGCGCCGTCGAGGCACTCGCGCAGGCCGATGTGCTTGTGGCCGACCCCCAGGTGTACGACGTCGTCCGCACCCACGCTCGGGCAGGGGTGGACACGCCGCTTCGGAAGGCTGACGACGCGTCAACTTCCCCCGCGCCCGCGGGCGGTGCAGCAGATCTTGCCATGGCTGCAGCACGCGCGGGCAAGCGGGTGGTGCGTGCGGTCACGGGTGATCCCGGGCTGGACGCCGACGCCGCGAGGGAGATGCTGGCGTGCGCGGGGGAGGGCATCCCCTTCGAGGTCGTGCCCGGTATCGCGACCGCTGTGGGCGTCCCCGCGTACGCGGGCGTGCCCCTGCGGAACGGCCACGGCACGGACGTCCGCTTCATCGACGCGCGTACAGCGGACGAAAGATGCTGGACAGAGGTCGGCGCGAGCGACGCCACAGTGGTCGTCTCGACCACCCTGGACTCCGTCGTCTCGGTCTCGGGCGACCTGGTCGCGGGCGGCCGCAAGCCGGAGACCGCGCTGACGGTCACCGCCGCCGGCACCACCACCCGTCAGCGCACCTGGACGGCGACGCTCGGCACCATCGGGCAGGTCCTGAAGTCCGCGAAGGTGCTCCCGTCCTCCGACGGCGGCCAGTCGGTGATAGCCGTGGTCGGGGAGCGCAGCACGGCTGCGGAGCGGCCGCAGCTGGCGTGGTTCGAGTCCAAGCCGCTCTTCGGCTGGCAGGTCCTGGTGCCCCGTACGAAGGAGCAGGCGGAGTCGCTCTCCGACCAGCTGCGCAGCTACGGCGCCGTGCCGGCCGAGGTGCCCACCATCGCCGTCGAGCCGCCGCGCAGCCCCGCGCAGATGGACCGGGCCATCAAGGGCCTGGTCACCGGCCGGTACGG
>DATMEI010000795.1:0-4567 GCA_035556995.1 Streptomyces sp. | reverse complement strand
ACGCCCTCGACGCGGTTGCCGTACAGGGCGTTGAGAGCCGTGCACCCCAGCGACTGTGCGAAGTCCGCGGCCACGTCGATGTTCGCGCGGAACCGCTCGGACTCCTGACCGGGAATCGACAGCGCGCCCCGGTCAGGTCCTGGCAGCTGTCCGGCGTAGAAGTTCAGGCCCGTGAGCTGTACGCCCGCGTCCTCGATCGCCTTCTTCAGAGCGTCGAGCTCGGAACGCCCGGGGGCGGGGGACTCGGTCCAGGGCCACCACAGTTCGACCGCGGTGAACCCGGCTGCGGCTGCTGCGGCGGGACGCTCCAGCAGCGGCAGTTCGGTGAAGAGGATCGACAGGTTGACGGTGAAGCGGTGATCGGCGCTGCCGAGGTGAGCGAGGGGGGCCACGGTGACCGCCTTCCTTCGTGGTGAGTCCCGGTTTCCCGTAAGTTCCACATAGTGAAAGTAAGTTTCTGCTTTATGGAAGCGTGCTATCGCAGGGTGAAAGCTGTCAAGGGGTCTGCCGCGCCGCGGGACCGTTCGCGTAGGTTGACCGTGTGCGATTGCGAGTTGAGTTCACGACCGAGCCCTTCGATCTGGACGAGGCGCCGGAGCATGCGCTGGCGGCCCGCGAGGTCGTGCAGATGGCACCGCTCGATTCGGTCGACGTCGGCCCGTTCGGCAATACGGCCGAAGGCGCCGCCGAGCAGGTGCTGAGTGTGGTCGACAACCTGTTGCGCACGTCCCTCGAGGCCGGTGCCACGCGCATCTCGCTCCAGCTCAACGTCATCGCCGAGGACGGCAGGTGACCGGCACCGACGGGCACCCGTTCGCCGCGGCGGTCAAACCCCTGGTCGACGCGATGGGCGGCGAGATGGTCGCCCCCGGAGAGGCGCAGGGTGACGACGTCGTACTCACCTGGGAAGGCCAGGACGTCATCGCCGTCCGGCTGCCCCATCTCTCCGACTCCCTCGATCACATCCTGGCCGAGCTGGAACGCCGTCACGGCATGCCGCTCTCGGATCTGGACCGCAAGACCAAGCAGTCGGTCGTGCGCATCCTGGAGACCCGCGGCGCGTTCTCCGTACGGCACGGCGTGGAGACGGTCGCCGGGGCGCTCGGCGTCAGCCGCTTCACCGTCTACAACTACCTGAACAGGGAGAACGCCAAGGAGGCTCCCCCTTCCGGGTAGGGCGTGCGGCCTCGGGGGTGCGGCGCCCCGCCCACGAAACTTCAACAAAGTGTTGACGTCACCTTCCGCGGGGTCTTAGCTTTTCCCAGCCCGAACAGCACCACGCTTCGGAGGCCCCACGTGACCGCGTCCCCCGCAGCACCAGGTCTGACCTGGCTCAACACGGCCGTGGAGAGCGACGCCCGCGCCGCACTCCACGAGGTCTGCGCCGCCCGTACCTGGGCGGACGCCGTGCTCGCCCACCGCCCGTACACCGGCACAGCCGCTCTGCTCGCAGCGAGTGACGCCGCGACGGGTGAACTCACCGCCGCCGGCCTGGCCGAGGCCATGGCGGGGCATCCGCCCATCGGACGGCCCAGGCCCGGCGACCCGTCCTCCGCACGTGAACAGCGGGGGATGGCCGGGGCGTCCGAGCAGCTCAAGGCGGAGATGCTCGAACTGAACCTCGCCTACCAGGAGAAGTTCGGACACGTCTTCCTGATCTGCGCGACCGGCCTCACGGCCGGGCAGATGCGGGACGCCGCGCGTGACCGCATCGGCAACCCGGCGGAAACGGAACGTGAGATCGTCCGCACCGAACTGACGAAGATCAACCGGCTCCGCCTGAGCGGACTGGCAGCCAGAGAGAGCGAGCGAGCATGAGCCGCGAACCGTCCGAGCCGGCCGCCGGCACGGCGTCGGTGTCCACGCACATCCTGGACACCAGCGCCGGCAGCCCCGCCGGGTCCGTCCCCGTCGAGCTGTCCGTGCGTACGGGCCGCGAAGCCGCCTGGGCCGCACACGGTGCGTCGAGGACGGACGGCGACGGGCGCTGCAAGGACCTCCCGGTGCTGCCGGAGGGCACCACACACGCACGGCTCACCTTCGAGGTCGAGCCGTATCTGCAGAGCAGGACGAACGAGGGCTGCCGGCACAGCTTCTTCCCCGAGGTGACCGTGGTCTTCGCGGTCGACCCGGGCGAGCACTATCACGTGCCGCTGCTGCTCAACCCGTTCGGCTACTCCGTATACCGAGGGAGCTGACAGCGATGCCCACGATTCTCGGCCAGAACCAGTACGGCAAGGCGGAGAACCGCGTCGTCAAGATCACCAGGGACGGCGGGACCCACCACATCAAGGACCTCAACGTCTCCGTCGCACTCAGCGGCGACCTGGACGAGGTCCACTACTCCGGCTCCAACGCCCACGTCCTGCCCACCGACACCACCAAGAACACCGTGTTCGCCTTCGCCAAGGAGCAAGGCATCGAATCCGCCGAGCAGTTCGGCATCGCACTCGCCCGGCACTTCGTCGACAGCACCGAGCCCATCACCACCGCCCGCATCCGCATCGAGGAGTACGCCTGGGACCGCATCGGGACCTCGGATGGCGAGACCCGGGCCGCGCACTCCTTCGTACGCAACGGCGGTGAGACCCGCACCGCGCAGATCACCTACGACGGCGGGCGTCTCCAAGTCCTCAGCGGACTCAAGGGGCTGACGGTGCTCAACTCCACCGACTCGGAGTTCTGGGGCTACATCAAGGACAAGTACACGACGCTCAAAGAGGATTACGACCGCATCCTCGCCACCGAGGTGAGCGCCGTATGGCGGCACAATTGGAGCGGTGAGGAACGCGGCGCGCCCGCGCCCGACTGGCAGGAGTCCTACGAGGAGACCAGGAAGCTCATGCTCCGGGCCTTCGCCGGGACCTACTCCCTCTCCCTCCAGCAGACGCTCTACCAGATGGGTTCACAAGTCATCCACGGCAGGCCCGAGTTGGAGGAGATCCGCTTCTCCATGCCCAACAAGCACCACTTCAAAGTGGACTTGGAGCCGTTCGGCCTCAAGAACGAAGCCGCCGACGGAGCCGTCTACATCGCCGCCGACCGCCCGTACGGCCTCATCGAAGCCACTGTGCTGCGCGACGGCGCGGAGGCGCGGATACCGCTCGACATGACCAACCTCTGACCCAGCCACCCCGGCACCTGACCCGTACGCGACCGGCATCGAGGACACACATGGCCGACCTGGCAGACCTTGCGGACCGAACAGAGCGCGTCGTCATCGAGAACTGCGCCGTCGCAACCGTCGACGCGCACGACACCGAGCACGCCGACGGCCACGTGATCGTCGCGGGAAACCGGATCGAGGCCGTGGGTGCGGGCAAAGCACCCGGAGGCCTCTCGGGTGTCGTGCGCCGCATCGACGGGACAGGCCACCTCCTCACCCCCGGACTCGTCAACACCCACCACCACTTCTACCAGTGGCTCACCCGCGGACTGGCCCAGAACTCCAACCTCTTCGACTGGCTCGTGGCCCTGTACCCCGTCTGGGCACGCATCGACGAGGACATGGTGCGCGCCGCAGCCCGCGGCTCGCTCGGGATGATGATGCGCGGCGGAGTCACCACCGCCATGGACCACCACTACGTCTTCCCCCGCGGCTCCGGAGACCTCCTCGGCGCCGAGATCCACGCCGCCCGCGAGCTGGGCGTCCGCTTCAACCCCACCCGCGGGTCAATGGACTTGGGCGAATCGGACGGCGGGCTGCCGCCGGACTTCGCCGTCGAAACGACCGAAGCTGCGCTCGCGGCCACCGAAAAGGCCATCGACACCCACCACGACCCCTCCTTCGACTCCATGCTGCGCATCGGAGTCGCCCCCTGCTCACCCTTCTCCGTCACCACGGAACTGCTGCGGCAGGCAGGCGAGTTGGCCCGGCGCAGGGGCGTACGACTGCACACGCACGGCTCGGAGACGGTGGAGGAGGAGAAGTTCTGCCACGAGCGGTTCGGGATGGGGCCCACCGACTATCTGGAGTCGGTCGGCTGGCTCGGTGACGACGTCTGGATGGCGCACTGCGTGCACATGAACGACTCCGACATCGCCGCCTTCGCCCGCACCCGTACGGGAGTCGCCCACTGCCCCTCCTCCAACGCCCGGCTCGGCGCGGGCATCGCCCGCGTGCCCGACATGCTGGCCGCCGGCATCCCGGTCGGCCTCGGCGTGGACGGCACCGCGTCGAACGAGTCCGGTGAACTGAACACCGAACTGCGCAACGCGCTGCTGCTCAACCGCCTCGGCGCCCACAAGGAGAAAGCACTCACCGCGCGGCAGGCGCTGCGGCTGGGCACCTACGGCGGAGCCGAAGTCCTCGGCAGACAGGCGGAGATCGGGTCACTGGAGGCGGGCAAGCTCGCCGACCTCGTGCTGTGGCGTACTGACGGCCTCGGCCACTCCACGATCGCCGACCCCGTCGCCGCCCTCGTACTCGGAGCAGCCGCACCGGTCACCCTCTCACTCGTCAACGGGCGCCCTGTCGTGGAGAACGGCCGGCTGACCACCGCGGACGAGGACTCGATCGCACGCGAGGCGAGAGACGAGGCGCGCCGCCTCGCCCGTATCGGCGCGG
>DATMEI010000794.1:0-9662 GCA_035556995.1 Streptomyces sp. | reverse complement strand
CCGATGCCGATGAAGTGGGGACGTGCCAGGGCCGCCGGGACGGTCGGGCGGGCCGGGTCGGCTGCGTCGGCTGCCATGGGGGCGCCTCCAGGGCTCGTGCTCTCGAAAACGGGCGCGGTACGCCCAGCACACGGGGTGCGGTGAGCGGTACGCGCGCCGCTCAGCCTATGCGCTCCGCACCCACCGCCCGGCCCCCGCTACCCCTGGCTAGTCCGTGTGTGCGAACAGCTTCAGCACCGGCACGCCGACCTTGTGCCGTGCCCGCGTGGCCCAGTCGCGGTGGAAGAACTCCTCGACCAGGTGCGGAGCCGTCAGCACGATGACTTCGTCGGCGTGGGCCCGGTCGACGACCGAGGTGAGCAGATCGAGCGGATGGTCCTCGATGACCTGCCCCTCGGCTTCCGCGCCCGCCTCCCGCAGCATGGCCAGCGAGTGATCCAGAGCCCGCGTGGCGGGCCGCTTGGTTTCGGCGTCGTCCGGTTCGCTGCCTTCGCGGACGGCCTCGTCGAACTCGCCGAGCGCGACATCGTCCAGGGCCCGCAGCAGACGGTCCTGGTCGCCGCGCGGCTGCATCAGTACGACGAAGGAAACAGGTTCGTCGCCGTGCAGCGTCGTGACGAGTTCCACATCGTCGGACACCAGCGGTTTCTCGATCATCAGTACGGTCGTGAACACAGCCGTGCCCTTCTCCCACATGGAGCCCGACCGGGCTCCGTACGTACATCCTGCTCCCCGCGTACGCGGGGCTCGCGCATCCCAGTCTGCCCAGCGTGCGGCAGGTGGAACTGCTTCTCCATCCCACCGTTTCTCATTCCACCGGTTCTCATCCCACCGGTTGCCGGATGCGCTGATAGCGGGTGAACAGAAATCCGTCGTCCTCCAGTACCCCCGCGAGCCCGAAGTCCACAGGCAGGGCCACCTCCGGTCCGTTCACGATCCGCCGAGCCCCACCGGAGGTGATGCGCGGTGCGAGGGTCAGACACAGCTCGTCCAGCACATTCCCCGCCACCAGCTGCCCCAGGAACCGCGGCCCCCCTTCCGTCAGCAGGCGGCGCAGCCCCCGCTCGGCCAGCGCCGCGGGCAGCCGATCGGGCTCGACCGTGGCGCCCTCGCCCGCGAAGACCACTTCCGCCCCCGCCGCACGGGCGGCTGCGACCCGGTCGGAGGGAGCCGCGGCGCCGGTCACCAGCAGGGTGGGCACCAGCGGCCGGGTGAACAGCGGCAGCGAGAAGTCCAGGTCGAGTCCGGCACTGACCACCGCGATCGCGGGCGCGGGTCCCTGCCCCGCTGCCGCGCGCCGGCGTGCGAACACCTCGCGCTCCCGCGCGGGCCGGTACCCCTCCTGCCGTACGGTCTGCGCCCCCACCACGACCGCGTCCGCCAGCCCCCGCAGTACGCCGAAGATGCGCATGTCGGCCTCGGACGACAGCGGTTGCGAACGCCCCTCGTGGTAGGCGGCGCCGTCCAGCGAGGAGACCATGTTCGCGCGCAGCCACACGCCGTCGCTGTCGCCGTCGCGCGGGAGCGGGTCCGGGTAGGAGTACGCCTCTGCCAGCGCCTCGATGCTCCACTCCGGGGCCTCGGCCGTACGGGGGTCATCAGCGGTGGAAGGGAACAGACGTCGCATGCCTCGCAGTCTGGCACGCACCCCGCCACCGGCATGACCGCCGGCCCCGGCAGCCGCGTTCCCCAGCCGTTTAGCATGAACAGCGTGTCCCCCTCCCCCGGTCCTCCCGACTTTCTCGACTCCCGCGACTCCTCCGGCCCCACAGGGCAGAGCCCCGCAGCCGAGGCCACCGCACCGCTCCGTCTGACCGCCCGTGAGCCGCACGTACCCGCCGGGCGGCTGGCCGCGGAGATGGTTCCGCCTCCCCGCTTCGACGCCGTCCGCTTCGACACGTACGTGCCGGACCCGGAGCAGCCGAGCCAGACCGAGGCGGTTTCGATGCTGCGTTCCTTCGCTGAAGGGCTGAGCCGCGGCAAGGAGCCCGTGAGCGGCAGGAAGCGGTGGTTCCGCCGCAGTGCCGGGGCGGCGGGCTCGTCCGGTCCACGCGGCGTCTACCTCGACGGCGGCTACGGCGTCGGCAAGACGCATCTGCTGGCCTCGCTCTGGCACGCCACCGACGCACCCGCCGAGCGCAAGGCCTTCGGCACCTTCGTGGAGCTGACCAACCTCGTCGGGGCTCTCGGCTTCCAGCAGACCGTACGGACGCTGAGCGGCCACCGGCTGCTGTGCATCGACGAGTTCGAACTCGACGACCCCGGCGACACCGTCCTGGTCTCCAGCCTGCTCAGCCGCCTCGTCGAACAGGGGGTGGCGCTGGCCGCCACCTCCAACACCCTCCCGGGCAAGCTCGGCGAAGGCCGCTTCGCCTCCGCGGACTTCCTCCGCGAGATCCAGGGCCTGTCCGCGCACTTCCGCGCCCTGCGCATCGACGGTGAGGACTACCGCCACCGCGGTCTTCCCGCCGCACCCGCCCCCTTCCCCGAGGACGAGGTCGCCCAGGCCGCTCACCGCACGCCCGCCGCCTCCCTCGACGGCTTCGACGCGCTCCTCGCCCATCTCTCCCGGGTCCACCCGAGCCGTTACGGCGCACTCGTCGACGGTCTCGGAGCGGTCTGCCTGACCGGCGTCGGGCCGGTGCCGGACCAGTCGACGGCGCTGCGGCTCGTGGTGCTCGCCGACCGGCTGTACGACCGGGAGCTGCCGGTGCTCGCCTCCGGCGCACCCTTCGACGAGCTCTTCAGCGGAGAAATGCTCGAAGGCGGTTACCGGAAGAAGTACTTCCGCGCCATCTCCCGGCTGACCTCCCTCGCCCGCGACGGCGAACGGCTCGTCCGCGTCTGATCCGTGCGCGTTTCCGCAGGCCTCGTCCACCCCTCCCCCACGCGCGTAGATACTGCTGTCGTGCCTAGTGCTCGTACACCCGTCCGCGTGGTAGACACACCTGGTACCTGGCCGCCAACAGGGAGTTCCGTATGACGACGACACGACGTCAAGTGCTGGCAAGATCGGGCGTGATGGGGGCAGGCATCGCCTTCTCGGGTGCCCTCTCGGAGTTGTTCACCGGCACCGCAGCCGCCCAGGGCACCGGCGGCCGTTCCGGTTACGGGCCGCTCGTCCCGGACCCCGAGGGCGTGCTCGATCTGCCCAAGGGATTCCGCTACAAGATCCTCTCCCGTGAGGGCGACGAACTGCCTTCCGGCGAGGGCAAGGTGCCCAGCAACCACGACGGAATGGCGGCCTTCGCAGCCCACGGCCACCACAACCGCCACGGCCACAAGCACGGCTCGACCTGGCTCGTACGCAACCATGAGAACCGGCAGGACGCCGATTTGGGCGTCCCCACCGTCGACGGACTGACCTACGACCCCGACGCCCTGGGCGGCTGCACCCTCCTGGAGCTGGACCACGACAACGAGGTCCTGCAGGAGCGGGTGGGCATCGCCGGCACCTCGACGAACTGCGCGGGTGGCCCCAGCCCCTGGGACACCTGGCTGACCTGCGAGGAGACCGAGTTCAAGGCGGGCGAGGAAGGCTACAGCAAGGACCACGGCTTCATCTTCGAGGTCGGCTTCCGTCACGACCGTCCCACCTCGACGGAGCCGCTCACCGCGATGGGCCGATTCCAGCACGAGGCCATCGCGTTCGACCCCCGCAACGGCGTGGTGTACGAGACCGAGGACGCCTTCGAGAAGCCGTTCGGGCTCTTCTACCGCTTCCTGCCGGAGAAGCCCCTGGGCGGCTACGGTTCGCTGCACGCCGGCGGCAAGCTGCAGGCCATGCGCGTTCCGGGGCTGCCGGACCTGTCGGTCGTCCAGGAGCCGGGCAAGAGCTTCGACGGAGTGGAATGGGTCGACGTCCCCGACCCGCTCGCCAAGGAAACCCCCATCCGCTTCCAGGACTTCGGCAAGGACGGCATCACGCACGCCCAGAAGCTGGAGGGTTGCTACTGGGGCGGGAAGTCGGTCTACTTCGTCTCCAGCTACGCCAAGAGCGAGGAAGGCTCGAAGGCCGACCACTACGGGCAGATCTGGCGCTACGACCCCAAGCGCAAGCAGCTCACCCTCGTCGTCGTCTTCGGTCCGGACTCGGACCTGGACATGCCGGGTGAGGAGCCGGACAACATCTGCCTGGCGCCGAGCGGCGGGCTGATGGTCTGTGAGGACGGCGAGGGCGCCCAGCACGTCTACGGGCTGACCAAGCACGGCGCCGTGTACCCGATGGCCGGGAACCGGCAGGACATCGGTACGCCGGAGGAGCCCGCCTGGGGCGAGTTCGCGGGCGTCACCTTCTCACCGGACACCAGGACGATGTACGTCAACTGCTACAAGCCCGGCACCACTTTCGCGGTGACCGGCCCCTGGCAGCACTAGCACCACCAGAGGCACCAGCGAGCTGAAGCAACCCGCGCCGTGGCCGGCACGCACAGACCGGCCACGGCGCGGGCCTTTCTGCTCCCGCCGGCGGCGCCGGCCCCGCCGGAGCCCCTAACCCCGCCGGGACGCCTGTACGCACGCCGGCACCGTGGCCAGCGCGGCGATGACGGCGGAGGCGAGCACCGGCAGCCAGGGCATGGTCACCGTGCCCGTGTGTGATCCGGCCACCAGACCGGAGACCGCGGCGTTCGCCGGCGAACCACCCACGACGAGCACGAGCAGCGCCGCGAGCAAGGTCGAGGGCACGGCCAGTCCCGCATCGCGCAGCAACGGCCGGTTGCACAGGACGCCGACCGCAGTGCCGAACAGTGCGCAGGCGAACGCCGCCAGCGCCCCGGCCGTCGCGGCGGGCAGCAGCGGAACCTCCACACGCCCGCCGGAACTGTGCGGAGCGCTCACCGCGACGACGTAGAGGGTGGCTGCCGCTCCGAGCACGCAGGCGGTGAGATGCGCGGCGAGAACACTGGCGAGGTGCGTGCGGCCGGGTCCCGCCGCCGCAGCGGTGCAATGCCGGGCGGCCGTCGGCTCTGCGTTGACACAGACGCGTACGAACCACGCGGTGACGGGCAGCAGTGCCGCGGCCGCGTAACCGAGAGCGTCCAGCACAGGCTGCTGCCACTGCACACCGACAGCGAGGAAGGCGGCGTAGAGCAGCACGGGCGGCAGCCATCTCTGTGAGCGCACCAGCAGCGCGACCTGATAGCCGATCAGTGCCCTCATGGGGATTCCTCGCGTACGGACCGGATGTACCAGCCGTGCTGGAGCAGGCTGCCCAGCAGCACGTCGGAGTACGCGACGGGCGCGGTCAGTATGGTCGTGCCGCTCGGCAGCTGCTCTGTGATGACGGAGCCCGGGAGTTCCGGCGGAGACGCACCGTGTGGCCCCTCGGCCACGACGCGCACCCGGAGGCCGGTGGCTGCTGCGGACCCGTGGCGGCCGGGGCCCTTCTCGGCGATCGTGTGCAGCTGCCCGCCGTCCAGCCTGTACGTCACATCAGGTGCTCCCGCCAGACGTTGCGGGTCGTGGTCGACGAAGACGACGGTGCCGCCGTCGGCGACCCGCTCGGCGACGGAACTGTCCAGAACCGTGCGTGCGGCCTGGTCCAGCCCGGTCCACGCTTCGTCGAGCACGAGCAGTGCGGGACGCGACATCAGCGCCTGCGCGACGGCGACCTTCTGGCTGGTGCCCTTCGACAGCTCGGCCAGCGGCGTGCGGGAGTGCCCCGCGGCGCCGAAACGCTCCAGCCACTCGCCGGCGGCGCGGACGGCGGCTGCCCGGCGCAGACCGTGCACGCGGCCCAGGTGGGTCAGATAGCCGAGTGCGGTCAACGGCATTGCGGCGGGGAAGCGTTCGGGGACGAACGCGCAGGGAGGGCGCCCGGTGATCCGCCCCGCGGTGGGGGTGTCGATACCGGCGATCATGCGCAGCAGCGTGGACTTGCCGCTGCCGTTGGTGCCCTCGAAGCGCAGCAGGGCGCGTTCGGGCAGTGAGAGGTCCACGTCGCGCAGCACCCACGCTCCGGCCATGCCGTAGCGTCGGCCGACTCCGTCCAGCCTCATGAGAGTTGGTCCCGTCCCATGCGGATCGACGTTAGCCGGGGCTGGCAGACTGCGTCGGGTGAATGACGCACAGGAGTACGCGCTACCGCTGGTAGTACGGCTGGAGCGGGACGCGCCGCCTGCCCTCACCGACGCCCTGGAGACTGCTGCCCGCGCGGTGCTCACCCTCCTCGCCGACGAACGGGCCGCCGACGACGGCGAGTGGGCGAAGCCTGTGCGGCTGTGGGAGGAAAGCGCCATCCGCAAGGTCGTACGGCGGGCACGCGGCGCGGAGTGGCGGCGCGCGGAAGCACTCCCGGGCATCACCGTGACGGGACGCACCGCCTCCGTGAGGGTCTTCCCGCCCGTCCCCGTCGACAGCTGGCCGAAGGACCTGGCGCGGCTGCAGGTCTCGGGCACCGACCTGACGGATGCGCAGCCACCCGCGCCGCCGGCGAGCGGACTTCCGGTGCTGTGGACGGCTCCCCAACTGGAGATGTCGGCGGGAAAGGCGATGGCGCAGGCGGCGCACGGCGCCCAGTTGGCCTGGTGGGACCTGCCCGCGGCAGACCGTACGGACTGGGCGGGATCGGACTTCGCACTCGCCGTCCGCCCGGCGCCGGGCACAGCGGAGTGGACCCGGCTGGTGCGCAGCGGACTGCCGGTCGTACGGGACGCGGGGTTCACCGAGATCGCGGCCGGTACGTGCACGGTCGTCGCCGACCATCCCGCGCTGCGCCGCTGACCGGGCGCACGCCCGGCAGCCGGACCGCCCCGAAGCTCAAGTCAGGCTCTGAACCGGCGGCATGAGGGGTTCGTCTGCCCGTTTCGTGGCAGGAGCCTGTGGAGCACAGTGCGGGAACCACGGATTCACGGGGGAGGGAGTCGCGCATGGAGGGCACTGACACGACCACAGCCACGGCCACGGCCACGGATACGCGCGTGCGGCTGGGTACGGGCATCGGCTGGCGGCCCGAGATCGCTGACGGAATCGAAGCACTTCCGGGCATCGACTGGGTCGAAGTGGTCGCGGAGAACGTCTGCCCGGGACATCTCCCCGACGCACTGCTGCGGCTGCGCGAACGCGGCACGACAGTCGTCCCGCACGGGGTCTCACTCGGCCTCGGCGGCGCCGAACGCCCCGATGAGGAACGGCTGTCGGGCCTCGCCGAACGGGCGGAGGCGCTTCGGGCGCCCCTGGTGACGGAACACATCGCCTTCGTACGTGGCGGAGGAGCGCCGACCGGCACGCCGCACATGGAAGCCGGTCATCTGCTGCCGGTGCCACGCACACGCGACGCACTCGACGTGCTCTGCGAGAACGTGCGCATCGCCCAGGACGCGTTGCCCGTACCGCTCGCGCTGGAGAACATCGCGGCGCTCGTCAACTGGCCGGACGAGGAGCTGAGCGAAGGCCGCTTCCTCGCCGAACTGGTCGAGCGTACGGGCGTGCAGCTGCTCATCGACGTGGCCAATCTGCACACCAATCACGTCAACCGCGGAGAGGACCCCGCCACCGCGCTCGACGAACTCCCCCTCGACGCGCTGGCCTACGTGCATGTGGCGGGCGGTTTCGAACGTGACGGCGTCTGGCACGACAGCCACGGTCACCCGGTCACGCAGCCTGTCCTGGACGTGCTCGCGCAGCTGTGCGCACGTACGGCACCCCCCGGAGTGCTGCTGGAGCGGGACGAGAACTTCCCGCCCGTGGCCGAACTGGCGGGTGAGCTGGAGACCATACGTGCGGTGCTCGCGCGCGGCAGCGCACCGGCGGCGGTCCCCCATGGCTGAGGCACGCACCGCGGGGGACGTCTCCGCTGCACGGGAACGCCTCGCACAGGCGCAGGCCGGGCTGCTGGCCGCGCTCGTGGCCGACGGGCCGGTCCCCGACGGATTCGACGCCGAGCGGCTCGCCGTGCAGAGGCGGGCCCTGATCGGCAAACGGGCCGACGTCGTGGCGAAGGTGGCGCCCGAACTGCCGGAGATCCTGGGCGAGAAGGCCTTCCGCTCGGCCTTCGTCACCTATGCGCGGGGCCGGCCCATGGCGGGCGGTTACCGGCGTGACGCGCTGGACTTCGCCCGGCACCTGCTGACCGAAGGCGGCATGCCCGACCGCCGCACGCGCAGGAAGGTGCGGCGCTGGTGGCTGGAGCGGTCCGGCCCGGCACCACTGCCGCAGGGCAGGCTGCGCCGCCTGCTGCATCTGCTGCGAGCCGGCTGACGGCGGCACCAACGGAGGCCCGCACAGCCGGACTTCGTGACTTCGCGACTTCGTACGGACGAGCCATCCGAGGCCGGGCTGAACCGGGCACGGTCGCTGCATCGAGCGCATTGCCGCCGACACCGCCCTGTGGTCCTTTACTTCGCCAACTGCCCAGCCGAGCATCCCTCTTGTCACACATTGCTCATGGGTGCTCACTCTCAGCGGACGCCCGTTCTCAGCTCAAGAGGAACGAGGCACCCAGTGCGCTCAGCTGCGATCCACGGCACGCTCGGCGCCCTGGTCCTGACGGCAGCCACCGTCGTACCGGCCAGCGGTTCCACGGACGTTCTGCCGCTGCCCCTCCCTCTCACCGATGCCAGGGAGTCCGCCGGTACGGCGTCCGCGGCCCGGGAGGCCGCGGCTGCCGGGATCGACTGGAAGAAGTGCCCCGCCGTCGAGAAGCTCTCCGTCCGGGGGGTCGAGTGCGGCAAGGTCACCGTCCCCGTCGACTACGCGGAACCGGGCGGCGAGAAGATCGAACTCACCGTCAGCCGGAGGCAGGCGACCGGCCCCGCCGCCGCCAGGCAGGGAGTGCTCCTGCACAACCCCGGCGGCCCGGGCGTCAACGGCATGACGTTCCCGCTCTACGCGTCGCCGGTGATGGGCGGGGTGTGGAAGAAGCTCAACACGGCCTACGACTTCGTCGGTTACGCCCCCCGCGGCGTCGGACGTTCCGCTCCGCTCGAGTGCCGGGACCCGAAGGCGGACAGGGGACCGGACCGCTCACCGCGCGAGCCGTCCACCGCGTTCAAGCGGAAGATGAGGCAGAAGGCAGCAGCGTTCGCCAAGGGATGCGCACGGGATCAGGGCGACCGCCTCGACCACTACACCACCCCCGACAACGCCCGCGACCTGGACGTACTGCGCGCCGCACTGGGCAGCAGAAAGCTGAACTTCTTCGGCGCCTCGTACGGCAGTTACCTCGGTTCCGTCTACGCCACGCTCTTCCCCGGCCGTGTGCGACGGCTCGTACTCGACAGCGTCGTCGACCCGCGGCCCGGCAAGATCTGGTACCGGTCCAACCTCGACCAGAACCCGGCATTCGAACGCCGCTGGAGCGACTGGAAGACATGGGTGGCCGAGCACGACTCGGTCTACGGACTCGGCCGCAGCGC
The DNA here is from genome assembly GCA_035556995.1 of Streptomyces sp. Taxonomy (GTDB): domain Bacteria; phylum Actinomycetota; class Actinomycetes; order Streptomycetales; family Streptomycetaceae; genus Streptomyces. Next base: position 306 of record DATMEI010000794.1, on the reverse strand, counting down.
ACGCGCCGTGCAGCGCAACTTCGACAAAGTACGGGACACCCTCGACCGCAGACGCGTCGGCGGCTCGGCCGGCCGCGAAGTCGGCTCCAGGCAGCTGCTGGCCGGCTACCTCGACGTCGGCTACAGCGACGAGACCTGGGCCGAACACGCCGCCGCCCTGGCGGAGTTCCGCAAGGGCGACCCGCTGCCGCTGGTGGGTCTGGCCGCACCCGACCGGCACGGAGCGGCCGAGAAAGCCAACAGCGACGCCGTCTACAACGCGGTGCAGTGCTCCGACGCGCCCTGGCCCCGCGACTGGTCACGCTG
>DATMEI010000793.1:0-7248 GCA_035556995.1 Streptomyces sp. | reverse complement strand
GTATCGTTTTCGGATGGCAAAGCCCCACACCAGCGGCGCCGACCTCGCGCGCTGGCGCGAGCTCGCGCGCCAGGATCTGCGCGACCGCGACCCGAGCGCGCTCGAGCGCGAGACCCCCGACGGCCTCCAGATCAAGCCGCTCTACACCGAGGCCGACCTCGACGGCATCGGCTACCTCGGGTCGATTCCCGGCGCCGAGCCCTTCGTGCGCGGCGTGCGGGCGACCATGTACGCGAACCGGCCCTGGACGATCCGCCAGTACGCCGGCTTCTCCACCGCCGAGGAGTCCAACGCCTTCTACCGGCGCAACCTCGCAGCCGGGCAGAAGGGCCTCTCCGTCGCGTTCGACCTGCCCACGCACCGCGGCTACGACAGCGACCATCCGCGTGTGACCGGCGATGTGGGCATGGCGGGCGTCGCCATCGACTCGATCTACGACATGCGGCAGCTCTTCGACGGCATTCCGCTGGACCGCATGAGCGTGTCGATGACGATGAACGGCGCGGTGCTGCCCGTGCTGGCGCTGTACATCGTGGCCGCAGAGGAACAGGGCGTACCGCCGGAGAAGCTGGCCGGGACCATTCAGAACGACATCCTCAAAGAGTTCATGGTCCGCAACACCTACATCTATCCGCCGCAGCCCTCCATGCGGATCATCTCCGACATCTTCGCCTACACCTCGCAGAAGATGCCGCGCTACAACTCCATCTCCATCTCCGGCTACCACATCCAGGAGGCCGGAGCCACAGCCGACTTGGAGCTGGCCTACACCCTCGCCGACGGCGTGGAGTATCTGCGGGCGGGCCTGGACGCCGGCCTCGACGTGGACGCCTTCGCGCCCCGCCTGTCCTTCTTCTGGGCGATCGGCATGAACTTCTTCATGGAGATCGCGAAGCTGCGTGCCGGACGGCTGCTGTGGGCGAAGCTGGTCAAGAAGTTCGACCCTCAGAACGCCAAGTCGCTGTCCCTGCGCACCCATTGCCAGACCTCCGGCTGGTCGCTCACAGCTCAGGACGTCTACAACAACGTAGCCCGTACGTGCATCGAGGCGATGGCCGCCACCCAGGGCCACACGCAGTCGCTGCACACCAACGCTCTCGACGAAGCGCTCGCGCTGCCCACCGACTTCTCCGCCCGCATCGCCCGTAACACGCAGCTGCTGCTCCAGCAGGAGTCGGGCACCGGCCGCGTCATCGACCCGTGGGGCGGCAGCGCCTACGTCGAACGCCTCACCCACGATCTCGCTCGCCGCGCCTGGCAGCACATCGAGGAGGTCGAGGCCGCGGGCGGCATGGCGAAGGCCATCGACGCGGGCATCCCGAAGCTGCGCGTGGAGGAGGCCGCGGCCCGTACTCAGGCCCGTATCGACTCCGGACGTCAGGCGCTCATCGGCGTCAACAAGTACCGGGTCGAGACCGACGAGCAGATCGACGTGCTCAAGGTCGACAACTCCTCCGTACGCGCACAGCAGATCGACAAGCTGCGGCGGCTGCGCGAGGAACGCGACGAGGCAGCCTGCCAGGACGCGCTGCGCGCACTGAGCGCAGCGGCAGCGGACGGCCACCGGGCGGGCGGCGGCCTGGAGGGCAACCTGCTGGCGCTCGCGGTGAACGCCGCCCGCGCGAAGGCGACTGTGGGCGAGATCTCCGACGCCCTGGAGAAGGAGTACGGCCGGCACGCCGGTCAGATCCGTACGATCTCCGGCGTGTACCGGGACGAGGCAGGGACATCACCGGGCGTGGAACGCACCCGCAATCTGGTCGAGGCCTTCGAGGAGGCCGAGGGCCGGCGTCCGCGGATCCTGGTCGCCAAGATGGGCCAGGACGGGCACGACCGCGGGCAGAAGGTCATCGCGACGGCCTTCGCCGACCTCGGCTTCGACGTCGACGTGGGCGCGCTCTTCCAGACTCCGGCGGAGGTCGCCCGTCAGGCGGTCGAGGCCGACGTGCACATCGTGGGCGTCTCCTCGCTGGCCGCCGGGCACCTCACGCTCGTACCGGCCCTGCGTGAGGCACTGGCCGAGGAGGGCCGGGAGGACATCACGATCGTCGTGGGCGGTGTCATCCCGCCGGGGGACGTCGACGCCCTGTACGAGGCCGGCGCCACCGCCGTCTTCCCGCCCGGCACCGTGATCCCCGACGCCGCCCACGACCTGCTGAAGACGCTGGCCGGCCTCCTCGGCCACGAAGTGTGAGTCAGTGCAGTCCATGCCGCCGAAGATCGACACCGACAGCTACGCCAAGGGCGTCCTGGACGGCTCGCGCGCGCACATCGCCCGCGCGATCACGCTCGTGGAGTCCACCAGGGCCGCACACCGCGAGCTCGCGCAGCAGCTGCTGACCGGCCTGCTGCCGTACGCCGGCAAGGCCCACCGGGTCGGCATCAGCGGCGTACCGGGCGTGGGCAAGTCCACCTTCATCGACGCACTCGGCAGCATGCTCACGGGCCTCGGGCACCGCGTCGCCGTCCTGGCCGTCGACCCCTCCTCCAGCCGCACCGGCGGCTCCATCCTGGGCGACAAGACCCGCATGGAGCGGCTGGCCGTGGACCCGTCGGCGTTCGTACGGCCCTCACCGACCTCGGGCACGCTGGGCGGGGTGGCACGGGCGACGCGCGAGACGATGGTCGTCATGGAGGCGGCCGGGTACGACGTGGTGCTGGTGGAGACGGTGGGCGTGGGCCAGTCGGAGACGGCCGTCGCGAACATGGTCGACTCCTTCCTGCTGCTCACGCTGGCACGTACGGGCGACCAGCTCCAGGGCATCAAGAAGGGCGTGCTGGAGCTCGCGGACGTCGTCGCCGTCAACAAGGCCGACGGCCCGCACGAACGCGACGCCCGCTCCGCCGCCCGTGAACTCTCCGGCGCCCTGCGGATGTTGCAGCCCCCGGACGCGGCGTGGACCCCGCCCGTACTGACGTGCAGCGCACGCGAGGGGACGGGGCTGGACGGCGTCTGGGAACGGCTGCTGGCACACCGCGAGATCCTCAGCGCGAACAACGGCCTGGAGCTGAAGCGCCGCGACCAGCAGGTGGACTGGACGTGGTCCATGGTCCGCGACCAGCTGCTGTCGTCCCTGCGGGATCACCCCCGGGTGCGGCGAGTGGCGCCCGAACTCGAACTGCAGGTGCGGGACGGGACGTTGACGGCGTCACTGGCTGCCGAACGCCTGCTCCGGGCCTTCCATGAGCACCCGGACGCAACGGCCTGACCCTGATCCCCTCCTGATCTCCGATCCCTGATGCCGGATCCCTGATCCGGCATCAGGGATCCGGCGCAGAAGGCTCACTCCGGCTGCGTCCGCGCGACGTAGACGGTGTTGGTCGCGGTGCCCCCTGTCAGGGGGTTGTCGAAAGCGACGACGTGCGCTGCGGACTCGGAAAAGACCTCGGCGAGCGCGGAGTTGAACTGCTCATCCGGTGGATCGTCCGACCACAGGGCGAAGACACCACCCGGGTTCAGTCTGCCCGCCAGGGTCCGCAGGCCGCCGGGCCGGTAGAACGACGCGTGGCTCGGGTGCAGAACATGCCCGGGTGAATGGTCGATGTCCACCAGGACGGCGTCGAAGCGGCGGCCCGGCTCTTCGGGATCGAGACCGCTGACGTCCCCGGCCAGGGAGAAGAAGTCACCCTGCCGCAGTCGGCAGCGTGCGTCGGACGTCAACTGGGCGCCCAGAGGCACCAGTTCACGCTGGTGCCAGTCGATCACTTCACCGAGCGCCTCGATGACCGTCAGCGAACGCACCCGCGAGTCCCTCAGCACCGTCTCGGCGGTGTACCCGAGTCCGAGCCCGCCCACGACGACGTCCAGTCCGGCGCCTGGATGCTCCGCCAGTGCGAGCTCCGCGAGCGCGATCTCACCGGCCGTGAACAGGCTCGACATGAGGAACTCGTCGCCGAGTTTGACCTCGTACACGTCCTCACCCGACGAAGGAATCCGCCGGCGCCGCAGACTGATGTCCCCCATCGGAGTCGTACGCCAGTCGATCTCCTCGAAACGTGCGCTCATCCCGTCCTGTCCTTCAGCCGATGTCTCTCGCCACAACGGCCGACGCGTACGGCGAAGTTGCAGGGCAAGCTGTGCACACCGACCGTATCCGCACGGCGATCACCTTCCGCGCGGGTGGGCGTCGGGTTCAGCCGGTCAGCCGGTTCAGCCAGGCAGGCGCCGGACTTTGAGCGCGTTGTCCGTACGGATGCACGGCTGCCCGTCGGGGTCGGTCTGTGTCCGCTCGTGTTCGCCGCTGAGCAGCACCTCCCATTGCCCGTCGGCGAGTTCGAGGGATTCGAGAACCTCTTCCGGGGTGGGGAAGACCACGTCGTGATCCGGGCAGCTCTCCCAGGAGGGCCACCCCGCGTGCCCCACGACGAGGAGCACCCCGCCGGGTGCGACGGCCGAGGCGGCGGTCCGCAGGATCTCCTCGCGCGGCAGTCCGCCTCGGGAATGCAGGAACTGGGCGGAGACGAGATCGAAGATCCCGCCGGGGAAGGCCGTCGCGAGGTCGGCCTGCTGCCAGTCGACACGGTCGGCGACATCCGCCTCCGCCGCGTGCCGCCCCGCACGGTCGAGCGCGACACGGGAGATGTCGACGGCGGTGACGCGCCAGCCCTGCCGCGCCAGCCAGATCGCGTCGGCTCCCTCACCACACCCCAGGTCCAGGGCTCTGCCCGGCGTCAGGCCGCTGGTTTCACGGACCAGGACGGTGTTGGGATTGCCGCTCCAGATCTGCTCGCTCTCGCCGTAGCGGTCGTCCCAGAACTCCTCGGCCGAGGCGCCGTTCAGGTCGTCAGTCATCGATGTGTCCTTCGCGTCGTCTTGTCGGTCCCGGGATGCCGGGCCCGGATGCCGGTCCCGGATGCCGGTCCCCGTTGTTGTGCCGTATCGCCGCCGCGGGGTCACAGGCCATGCCGCCGGTCGCCGAGCACGCGCTCGCAGACTTCGCGTTCCCTCTGCGGAGAGAACGGATCGCGCCGTGCGGCGACGGCCCGGCGGGTGTCCTCGGCGATCAGGTCGGAGTTGATCGCTCCGGCGGCACGTACACCCGCCGCCGCGGCGCCGATGACCTGCTCGGTCAGGTTGGCGACGTTCCCGGCAACCCACACCCCAGGGACCTCCGTCGCCCCGGACGGATCGGCGGCGACATAGCTGCCGATCACCTGTGCGCCCATCTCCTGCTCGGTCGCTTCGAGGCCCAGACCGGCGAGGATGCCGGCGCGGGCCGTGAAGCGCGGGGCGACCACCACAGCCCGGCGGGGGACAACCCGGCCGCCGGCCAGGGTCACGCCGGTGAGCCGGTCACCGGTCACCTCCAGCGACGTCACCTGCCCGTCCACGACGGAGATGTCGCGGGCGGCGAGCTGCTCGTACTCGTCGTCGCCGGGCTCGGGCGCGGTGTGCAGGAAGAGGGTCACGTCCTTGCTCCACTGCCGCCACAGCAGCGCTTGATGGACGGCCGGCGGACCGGTGGCCAGAACACCGATCGGCTGATCGCGAACCTCCCAGCCGTGGCAGTACGGGCAGTGCAGTACGTCGCGCCCGAATCGCTCCGCGACACCGGGCACTTGAGGCAGTTCGTCGACCAGGCCGGTGGTCACCAGCAGCCGGTCCGCCACAACCGCGGACCCGTCGCCGAGTACGACACGGAAGCCGCCCCCGGCATCCAGGCGCTCGGCCGCGACGACGCTGCCCGAGACGAACTCGCCGCCGTAGCCGGCCACTTCAGCACGGCCCTCGGCGAGGAACTGCGAGGGCGCCACACCCTCACGTCCCAGGTACGCGTGGACGTGGGTCGCCGGAGCGTTACGCGGGCGGCCGGCGTCGATCACCAGCACCGAACGCCGCGCCCGTGACAGGGCCAGCGCCCCACTCAGCCCGGCGGCGCCGCCACCGACGACCACGACGTCGTAACGCCGCTCCTCACCGACGACGGGCACTGCCGTCACTTTTCGTCCTGCTTCTTCCTTCATGCGAAGTACCTCCGTTCACCGGAGATGGTCCGTCGGCACCCGTGCACTTGACAAATGTTCTTGCCGAACCGGCAAATAGAGAGATGGCAGACGACGACCTCGCGACCGTACTGACCGGCGTGGGCCCGCGACTGCGGACCCTGCGCGGGGAACGCGGCACCACCCTGTCCCAGCTCAGCGAGACGACCGGCATCTCGCTCAGCACCCTCTCCCGCCTGGAGTCCGGTCAGCGCAAACCGAGCCTCGAACTCCTGCTGCCACTGGCGAAGGCGTACGGCGTACAACTCGACGAACTGGTCGGCGCACCGCCCACCGGCGACCCCCGCATCCACCCGCGCCCCTTCACCCGGAACGGCCAGACCTTCGTGCCGCTGACCCGCCACCTCGGCGGCCTCCACGCCTACAAGCAGATCCTCCCCGCCCGGCAGGCCGACGAGCAGCCCGAGGACGTACGCCTGGAGCAGCGGGTGCACGAGGGCTACGAGTGGCTCTACGTGCTGTCCGGCCGGCTGCGTCTCGCCCTGGGCGAGCACGACCTCGTCCTCACGGCCGGTGAGGCCGCCGAGTTCGACACCCGCGTACCGCACGGATTCGCCAACGCGGGTCGGCGCCCGGTCGAGTTCATCAGCCTGTTCGGAGCCCAGGGCGAACGCATGCACGTACGAGCCCGCTCCACCGCCAAGTAACGCACCGGGGCGCCGCCATGGCCTCGAGGAGCCTCCGCACCACGGAGCCGGAAGCCTCATCGTCCCGGACTTCACGCTCCCACTGAACGCGACCAGCCCTCCGCACTACGCACAGCAACCACCCGCCTCACCACCCCGACGCATCCGCTCACCTGTCCTGGGTCGCCCTCCAGGGGACGACCCCCGCCTCCGTGGGCCTTGGTGAAAACCCCGAACGCCCAGCTCAGGACGATGCGTTGCAACCTCCCCGGAACGCCTGGGTCGAGATCTGGGAACGCCCCACTCGCCATCTGAGGGACGAGGGACGTAGCGAGTCCGCACCTCAGTTGATGCTCAGTCGATTGTTGCCTGACGCCTGTTCAGCTCAGCGTGATCCAACCGCCCGGGATCAAGCCCTCTACATACCCCTTGATGAAGAGGGTGAGTTCCAGGAGAGCCAAGTGCGCAAGCTCGTCGGCGGCGTTCACGTACAGCACCCAACGCACCTGCTCTCCCACGTGCCAGCCTGCAGGCCGTCGTTCCGGGCAGGTCTGGCCGGGCGACGAGGGGCCCCTGAACACCAACCAGCGTCCCTGAACGTCACTTGCCAAGGACTCCT
>DATMEI010000792.1:0-3022 GCA_035556995.1 Streptomyces sp. | reverse complement strand
GATGCCGGTCACACCTCCGGAGCCGGCCGAGCCCGTGGAGCCGGTCGAACCCGCCCGTCCCGTCGAACCCGAAGCTGCGCTTGCAAGTGCGGGCACCGAAAGCAGCGAGCCGCTGGAGGGGTACGACCAGTCCTACCCTTCGAGTTACACGGACGAATGGGGCGGCGGCAGCCAGCCGCCGGTGTGACACCGGCCGTGTGAGCCGCGGGGCCCGTGCCCTGGAGCGGTGAGCGGAAGCGCACCACCGCACCCTTACGGGGCAGCGGCCCAGCACCGACGAAGACAACGGCGCCGGACATCGTGTCCGGCGCCCACCCCTGCTCGAGCGTCCGTACCCGTACATCCGCGCCCGTACGTCCGTACCCGGGCAGGCGTGCGGGGCTGAGCGACACTCGGCAGCAAGCACCAACTCACCACTCACCCAGCAACGATTCAGCAGGAGGCGTAGATGGCTCAGGCGGCAGCGCAGTCGCAGGCGGTGGGATTCCTCTACCCCGGCTTCTCGGCCGAGGACGACTACCCGCGGCTCGAGGGCATCCTGTCGGACGCCGGCGCGCACGTCCGGCTGCCGCTCGTGCACACCGACATCGGCGAGGACGCCCACCGTGCGGACGCCCTTCTGGAGATGGGCTCGGCGAAGCGCCTCTCCGCCAAGGTCGAGGAGGTCAAGCAGCACGACGTGCAGGCCGTCGTTTGGTCCTGCACCAGTGCCAGCTTCGTCTTCGGCTGGGACGGTGCGCACGAGCAGGTGCGGGAGCTGTCCGCCACCGCCGGGCTGCCCGCCTCCAGCACGTCCTTCGCCTTCGCCCACGCGGTACGGGCGCTGAACGCGGAGCGGGTGGCCATCGGGGCGACGTACCCGGAGGACGTCGGCCAGCTCTTCACCGCCTTCCTCAAGGCCGCCGGTGCCGAGGTCGTCTCGATGCGCGGCAGCGGCATCATCACCGCCGCCGAGGTCGGCACCTGGGGCAAGGAAGAGGTCCTGGCCCTCGCACGGGGCGGCGACCACCCCGACGCCCAGGCCGTACTTCTCCCGGACACGGCACTGCACACCGCCGCCTGGATCCCGGACATCGAGGAGGCGCTGGGCAAGCCCGTCCTGACCGCCAACCAGGTCACCGTCTGGGAAGGGCTGCGCCTGCTGGACGAGTCGGTGCGCTGCCCCGCGCTGGGCAAGCTGTTCAGCTGACCCGGTCCACCCCGCCGCCCGGCTCCGCGGGAAGAGAACGGTGCCGCCCGCCGTTGACCAATGCTGAAGACATCAGCAGCGAGCGGAGGGGCGGCACCCGTGGAGGACGTCAACGCCACAGGCGACAGCGGCGGCAGCGACAGCATCCGGGGCGAGGCGAAGGGCAGCGCCCCGGTCCCGCTGTCGGTTCTCGATCTGGCGAACGTCGGTGCCGGATACACGTCCGGGGACGCCCTGCGCGCCACCGTCGAGACCGCGCGCTTCGCCGAGCAGCGGGGCTTCACGCGGTACTGGATAGCCGAGCACCACTCCATGCCCGGTGTCGCGAGCTCCTCGCCCGCCGTGATCCTGGCCCATCTCGCCGCCCACACCGACCGCATCCGGCTCGGCTCGGGCGGTGTGATGCTGCCCAACCACGCGCCGCTCGTCATCGCCGAGCAGTTCGGCACCCTTGAAGCGCTCGCCCCGGGCCGTATCGACCTCGGTCTGGGACGTGCACCCGGCACCGACGGTGCGACAGCGGCAGCCCTGCGCCGTACCGCCCCCCACAGCCCTTCGGGCGTGGGAGGTGCCCCCAGGCTCCAGGAGGGCGCCGAGGAATTCCCCCAGCAGCTCGCCGAGTTGACCCGTTTCCTCGACGACGGCTTCCCCGACGGGCACCGCTACTCCCGCATCCACGCCGTGCCCGGCCCGGTGCAGGGGGAGACCGGCCGGCCGCCGGTCTGGCTGCTCGGCTCGTCGGGTTTCAGTGCCCAGCTGGCGGGGCGCCTGGGGCTCCCGTTCGCCTTCGCGCACCACTTCTCCGCCGCCAACACGCTTCCCGCGCTGGAGCTCTACCGCGAGAGCTTCAGCCCCTCGGCAGTGCTCGACGAGCCGTACGCCGTGATCGGCGCCGCCGCCCTCGCCGCCGACGACGAGCGGGAGGCCCACCGGCAGGTGCTCACCGGTGCCCTTGCGATGCTCCGGCTGCGCACGGGGAAGCCCGGTCTCGTCCCCACCCCGGAGGAGGCGGAGGCGTACGCGTTCAGCGCGGCGGAGAGCGAGTTCGTGAGCAGCTGGCTCGGCAATGTGACGTACGGAACGCCCGATGCCGTACGCGACGGCCTCGACGGGCTCGTCAAGCGCACCGGCGCCGACGAGCTGATGCTCACGGCCAACGTCCACACGCCGGCCGCCCGCGTCCGCTCCTTCCAACTGATCGCCGACGCATACGAGTTGCCCTGAGGCGGCCCTGCGCGCATTCCCCTAGCGCAGCAGCGCCGAGATGCAGTGCGCGGGCATGGGCTTGGCGTAGTGCCAGCCCTGCCCCGTGTCGCAGCCGATGCGCCGGAGCCGGTCCGCCTGCGACTGGCCCTCGACGCACTCCGCCGTCACGGTCAGGCCCAGCTGGTGGGCGAGCCGCACCAGCGCCGTGACGATCGTCTCGTCGGCCGGGTTCGGGTGCTGCGCCGCACGGAAGCCCCGTACGAAGGTCCCGTCCAGCTTCAGCGCGCGCACGGGGAGGCGGCTGAGGTAGGCGAGGTTGGAGTAGCCGGTGCCGAAGTCGTCGATCGCGATGCGGACGCCCATGTCGCTCAGTGCCTGGAGGGCCTGCAGAGGCCGGCCCGCGGAGCCCATCACCGCCGACTCGGTCAGTTCCAGCTGCAGCAGCCCGGAGGGCAGCCCGGTCTTCTCCAGCACGTGGCGTACGTCGGCCACGAGGTCGGAGTCCCACACCTGCCGTACGGCCACGTTCACGCTGACGTAGACCGGCGGTCCGGCGTGTCCGAGCATCCAGCTCCGGGCCTGGCGGCACGACTCCTCCAGCACCCAGCGCCCGAGCGGCACGATCGC
>DATMEI010000791.1:0-4255 GCA_035556995.1 Streptomyces sp. | reverse complement strand
TGGACCACGATGGGCGAGGTCGGTGAGGGGGAGTACCTCCTTGACGCCGGCGGCAGGCCCACCCGCGTCGTCGCTGCGACCGATGTCATGCACGACCGCCCCTGCTACAGGATCACCTTCGATGACGGAACAAGCGTCGTCGCCGACGCGGAGCACCAGTGGCTCACCGACACCCGCGCCTCCCGGCGCTCGGCTCAGCAGGCCGCCACGGGCTACAACCGCTACCGCAGCCAGGGGACGTTCCCCTCGGTGAAGACCACCAGGGAGATCGCCGAGACTGTGCGCTGCGCTACCGCGGACCGGCGCATGAACCACTCCGTATGTACCGCAGCGCCACTCGACCTCCCTGATCGGCAGCTGCCGGTTCCGCCATACACGCTTGGGGCATGGCTTGGGGACGGGACGAGCGACGCAGCGCGTTTCACCACCGCAGATCCAGAGCTGTTGGAGTACATCAAGCAGGATGGGGTCGCAGTCCGCCGGGTTGGCAGCTCGAAGACTGCGTACGCCCTCGCCCTGGCGGTGGCCGTCCCGGAACGCCTCAAACGGTCTTGCCTGGTGTGTGGTGACGAGTACGTGCCCAAGGTTGCTCACGTGCGCACCTGTGGGCGGTCCTGCGGGGGCCGGGTGCGTTCTGTCTCGCCGCCGGAACCGCACACCGTATGTGTCGATTGCGGGAACCGGTGCGTCTCACCCTTCGCCGAACCCCGTTGCGGCGCCTGCATCAAGCGGCACGGCAGCCTGCTGGTTCGCCTCCGCGACATGGGGGTGCTGGGGAACAAGCACATTCCCCAGGAGTACCTTCGGGCCTCCGTCCGCCAGCGGAGGGCCCTGCTCGCCGGCCTCCTCGACACCGACGGCACCGTCAACCCCACTGGATCGGCCCAGTTCGCCGTCACGAACCGCGCCCTTGCCGAGGGTTTCCGTGAGCTGGTGCTGAGCCTGGGCTATCGGTGCGGGACGTGGACCAAGCGCGTCAAGGGGCGGAAGGAAGCGTCCTCGACTTGCTACGTCATCACCTTCACCACCGATGACGAAGTCTTCTGGCTGGGCCGCAAGCAGCAGGCGCACCGTGACCGTCGCCGTCCGGCGACGCCGAAGCTGAAGCAGCGGTTCATCAAGGACGTGGAAGAGGTCGGTTCCGTCCCGGTCCGTTGCGTGCAGGTGGACAACCCCGCACACCTCTACCTGGCGACCCGGTCCATGGTGCCGACTCACAACTCCACGCTTGCGCTGGACTTCGCACGGGCCTGTTCCGTCAGGCACAACATGCCGAGCGTGATCTTCTCGCTGGAGATGGGGCGTAACGAGATCGCGATGCGGCTGCTCTCCGCGGAGGCGCGGGTGGCGTTGCATCACATGCGGTCGGGTTCGATGACGGACGAGGACTGGACGCGGCTGGCCCGTCAGATGCCGGGGGTGACGGAGGCTCCGCTCTACATCGACGACTCTCCGAACCTCTCCATGATGGAGATCCGGGCCAAGTGCCGTCGTCTGAAGCAGCGGAACGACCTGAAGCTTGTGGTGATCGACTATCTGCAGCTGATGCAGACGGGCAGTTCGCGGCGTCCCGAGAGCCGTCAGCAGGAGGTCTCGGAGATGTCCCGGAACTTGAAGCTGCTCGCGAAGGAGCTTGAGGTTCCGGTCATTGCGCTTTCACAGCTCAACCGTGGTCCGGAGCAGCGTACGGACAAGAAGCCGATGGTGTCGGACCTGCGTGAGTCCGGCTGCGTCACAGCCGGTACGAGAGTGCTGCGCGCTGACAACGGCGCCGAGGTGACGATGGGCGAGCTGCTGCGCAGCGGAGAGCGGAACATCCCTGTGTGGTCGCTCGATGAGCGTCTGCGGTTGGTCAAGCGCACGATGACCCACGTCTTTCCCAGCGGGACCAAAGAGGTGTTCCGACTGACCCTGGCTTCCGGAAAGCAGATCGAGGCCACTTCGAACCATCCGTTCCTGACGTATGACGGTTGGAAACCGTTGGGGGAGTTGAGCGTGGGGGCGCGGGTGGCGGTTCCGCGCCGGATCGGTGCGCCGGCGCAGCAGGAATCCTGGGACGAGGCCGAGTTGGTCATGCTGGCGCACATGATCGGTGACGGGTGTGTGGCGCCGCGTCAGCCAGTGCATTACACGAGTGAGGACGAGGCCAATCTCCGGGCGGTGGAGCAGGCCGCTGCGCACTTCGGCATCACGCCGCGGCGGGTGCAGCAGCAAGGTTGGTGGCACGTCTACCTGCCCGCGCCCTATCGCCTGACGCATGGCCGCCGCAATCCGGTCGCCAAGTGGCTCGACCGATTCGGTCTGTACGGCAAGCGCTCGCACGAGAAGTTCCTGCCCCGGGAGATCTTCGGATTGCCGGACGCTCAAGTGCGTTTGTTCCTGCGCCACTTGTGGGCGACGGACGGATCGGTGACGGTCTCGAAGAGCGGAGGTGTCCGGCTCTATTACGCGACGACGAGCCAGCGCCTTGCGCATGATCTCCAGCAGTTGCTGTTGCGCCTGGACATTCGCAGTCGACTCCGCTCTGTGGGCAACACGAAAGGACGCCCTGGCTGGAGTGTCGATATCTCCGGCGCTGAGGACCAGCGTCGGTTCCTTGACGGGGTGGGCGTCCACGGTGCCCGTTCACGGCATGTCGTTTCCGCTGCGGAGCGGCTTCGCGACGTGGTGGCGAACACCAATCTGGACACCGTCCCCAAGGAAGTATGGGATTCCGTCCGGTCGTTGATGCAGGAGCAGTCCGTGACGACACGGGCCTTTCAGACTGCGCTCGGCACGAAGTACTGCGGCACCGCGCTGTACAAGTGCGCTCCGGGGCGCGTGCGGTTGGGGAAGGTCGCCGAGATTCTTGAGAGCGTCGATCTCGAGATGCTCGCCACGAGCGATGTGTTCTGGGACGGCGTCGTGTCGATCGAGAGCCTCGGCGAGCAGGAGGTCTTCGACGCCACGGTGCAGGGCACGCACAACTTCATCGCGAACGGCATCCACATCCACAACAGCATCGAACAGGATGCCGACATGGTTGTCCTGCTGCACCGTGAGGACGCGTACGAGAAGGAGTCGCCGCGGGCCGGGGAGGCGGACCTGATCGTGGCCAAGCACCGTAACGGTCCGACGGCGACGATCACGGTGGCTTTCCAGGGGCACTACTCGCGGTTCGTCGACATGGCGCAGACCTGAGCTTGACCGGCTCCGGGCCGTCCGACCTCTTCGGACGCCGCCCTCCTCCAACGTCGGCACGCCCTTGGTCAAGTTGCCACCGCAGGCGCGCACTTCGCGTTGTCGGGGATCTTTAATCCGGTGTTCGAAGTGCTCGGGTGCTCCATACAGTGAAGCCCGATGACACTCCTACATGCTCACGACTATGGGGGCGATGGCCCTCAACTGGTTCTACTGCACGGCTACGGACGGTCGTTCACCGATTGGGACGCCTCAGCCGCCCTGCTCACCGCCGGGCACCGTGTCCTCGGCGTCGACCTTCCTGGGCACGGCCGTTCTCCCGGTATCTCCCCCTGGACAGTCCCCGCCGTGGTGCAGCTCATCGCGGACACGCTCGACGCCCATGGCGTGCCGGAGGCCGTCGTGGTGGGCCATTCCCTCGGCGGACTGCTCGCGGTCGAGTACGCCCGGGCGAACCCGGACCGTGCCCGTGCCCGTGCCGCCGTGAATCTCGACGGCTTCTGGTGGGGACGCGAGTACCCGGGTGCTGAACGGGTGAGTGAGGGGCTGCTGGCGTCGGCCGGGACCATCGCGCCACCCGGGTACATCGAGGAGCACGTCACCAACTCCGCCCGGTTCGGGATTCCCGCCGACCGTGCGGAGGCCGCTGCCCGCGCGGCCGTACGCCAGTTGCCCGACGGCAGGTGGCAGACGCTGCCGGCACGGGCGGCGGCGCTGGAGCTCTTCGACGAACTCCACAGGCTCGGCGCGCTCGGTGTCACCAAATGGCTGGACGGGGTCGACTGCCCGCTGCTGCTGGTACAGGCCGGCCGACAGCTACCGCCTGCGCCTGGCATGGAGTGGTTCGCCGAGTTCAGCGCCCGGTTCGCGCGAGAGGTCTCCGACGAGCTGGCCGCGCTCTCCCGGACCCGGCCGATGGTCAGCGTCAGCCGGATTGACGCCACCCACCTCATGAACATGGAGACTCCGGAAGGGGTGGCGACGCTGGTCGCCGGGTTCGTTCGAGGACTGCCCGACTGAAGAATCAGGGGCTTGTGAGGATGACGAGTTGCTGGGTCGCTCGGGTCATCGCGAC
>DATMEI010000790.1:0-3888 GCA_035556995.1 Streptomyces sp. | reverse complement strand
GACCACCGTGAACCCGATCGACGTGCGGATCCGCGCCGGGATGATGCAGGGCGTCTTCCCGGTCGAGTTCCCGACGGTCCCCGGCTGGGACGTGGCCGGCGTCGTCGACATGGTCGGCGGGGGCGCCGCCGAGTCGGTGGGCGTTGAGGTCTTCGGAGTCGCCTCGGTCGGCGGCTACAGCGAATACGCCCTGCTGGACCGGCCGTTCACCAAGCCCAAGGAGCTGTCGTTCGGGACAGCGGCCGCCATGGTCACGGTCGGTGAGGCCGCCTACCGGGCGCTCGAGCACCTCGGCGTACAGCAGGGGCAGACGCTGCTGATCCACGGTGCGGGCGGCAGCGTCGGCACCATCGCGGTGCAGCTGGCCGCAGCCCGCGGTATCACCGTGGTCGGCACGGTCGCCGAGCAGGACATCGAGCGCGTCAGCGGTCTGGGAGCGGTGGCCGTCCGCTACGGCGAAGGCTGGGCAGAGCGGGTCAGAACGGCCGCCCCGGGCGGTGTGGACCGCGTCTTCGATGCCTCCGGCGCGGGCGTGCTCGCCGACTCCGTCGCCCTGGTCGGCGATGCGGGCAAGGTCATAACCATCGCCGACCCGTCCTTCGCCCGGAACGGAGTGCGGTTCACCGGCATGGATCCGTCCGACCGCTTCCCCGAGGCCCTGCCGCAGCTGGCCGACCTGATCGCCACCGGAAAGCTCGACGTCCCCGTCTGGCGGACCTACCCGCTCGGCGAAGCCGCCCAGGCCCACGCCG
Source organism: Streptomyces sp. (assembly GCA_035556995.1). GTDB lineage: Bacteria > Actinomycetota > Actinomycetes > Streptomycetales > Streptomycetaceae > Streptomyces. Next base: position 3,136 of record DATMEI010000790.1, on the reverse strand, counting down.
ACATCGAAGCCCGCCGCAACCAGGGCAAGGTCGTCCTCCTGCCCTGACCGAGCCACCGCACGGAAGCCGAAGGCCGGAAGCCGATGACGGCATCCGCCGCTGAGCACGAACGCGGACCTGTTCCTGGGCCGGAAGGAAAGGGCGGTCCTGGCAGCCCCGACGCACGCTCAGCAGTCAAACACCGACCAGCAGATGCCGTTCCGCAACCGCTGGTCGTCAAGTACGAGCTCGCGAATGGCCTCCGGGAGCTGGTCACGCTGCCACTGGCACTCGAGTCGCCCTGCGGCCTCGCCCTCGCCTTCCGGCGCGGCCGCACATGCGGCCTTGATCGCATAGGCGGCCGCACCGAGCTCGTGCGCGGCGACGTGTGCGACGACCCCGGCCTGGCCGGCGGCGTACGCGGCATGCCGAGCTGCCCCACGCAGGTCTCTGGCCGCACCCATTGCGTGCCCGCCCGCCGCGCGAGCCTGCATCATCTTGACCTCGCCACGCGCCCAGGCACGGGCATGCTCTATCGCCTGACGCGGCCGTGGGTCCTCAGGCTGAGCCGACTCGAAGAGGTCAAGGACGTGCTCCGCGCAAGATGCCGCCCAGAGAGCGAGCAGATGGTGATCCGGATCAGTGAGGCTCCCACCACGGCGGATCGTCACGAAGCGAGGGTCCCGGACCTTCGGAAGGATCATGACTGGCACTCCAAATGCTTGCATCCGCCCAACACCCAAGGGCGCGCTCGACCACGTCGGGCCGTGACGGCGTGGTTCCTTCCTCGGCCTTTCATGACGGCGGATCCTTTTCCCGGAGTGAGGAAGCTGCCGGCACACCCGGAGCCGGCCGGCTGATCCACGACAGACGCGCCTGATGGCCCAGCGCCTTCGCCCCACAGCAGCGGCCCCACCAGCGTCTCGGCGTCACAGCATCATCCGGAGTGATCACGCAGCCATCCACCCCCCACGGAAGACGGGACTCTCCGCATGACAACAACATCCAGACGAGGCGGCCTGAGCGCCACCATCGGCCTCGCACTCGGCCTGGCACTCCTGCCCGCCGGACAAGCACAAGCAGCGACCTTCGTCCCCTGCAACGACATCCCCGCCCTCAAAGCCGCCATCAACCAGTCCAACACAACCGGAGAAAGGATCATCCTCGCCTCCGGCTGCACCTACACCCTCACCAGAGCCGACAACGACGACAACGGACTCCCCGTCATCACCGGCAACGTCCGCATCTCCTCCAACGGCGCCACCATCCGCCGCTCCCCTGACGCCACCGACGACTTCCGCATCTTCCAGGTCGACCCGGACGGCAGCCTCAGGCTCACCCGAATCAGCATCACCGGCGGGCTCCTCCAGGGCACGGGTGACGGCGGTGGCATCCGCAGCGGAGGCACGCTCTCGCTTACCGGCGGTGCCGTCAGGGGCAGCAGGGCGTTGAACGGTGGCGGCATCGCCAACCAACTCAACGGCCAACTCACCCTGAACCAGACCACGGTCGAGAACAACGAGGCCGAGGACATGGGAGGCGGCGTCGAAAACGGAGGCGGCACGATGAGCATGACGTCGGGAGCCCTGCGCAACAACCGTGCCGGATCCGACGGCGGCGGCGTCGAGAACTTCGGCAGGGTGAGCATCTCCATCACCGGTGCCACCATCAGCGGCAACACCAGCGGTGGTTTCGGCGGCGGCATCGACAGCTTCCTCGCTACGCTGCGGGTCACCTCCAGCACCATCAGCAATAACGAAGCCCGTCGTGGCGGCGGCCTCTACAGCACCACCGGCACTGCGAGGCTCGTCGGTGCGCGAGTCACCGCCAATACCGCGACCGGAGGCCCCGGGAGCGGCGGCGGCATCTTTGAAAGCAGCGGCGAGGTACGTCTGACCGGCGGCAGCGTCACCAACAACACCCCCGAGAACTGCGCACCCCCCGGCAGTATCCCCGGCTGCACAGGCTGACCCACCGACATCGACCTCACGGTCGAGCAGAGACAGAACCCTCCGATCGACCGTGACCACGACCGGGTCACGGTGCTCTTGCTGACCTCGCCGCACGGTCACCCGAGATTCATCAGCGAAGCTCCGCGTCTGTACACACGTGATCAGAGACCTTGCCGCGCTTCGAGCAGGTCCTCACCGAAGACCATCAAGACTCGGGGCAAGAAGACCAGCAACCAAATCAAAGAGGCCCCTCCCGTCTCCGGAAGGGGCCTCTGACTTGTGAGCCGCCTGGGGGAGTCGAACCCCCGACCTACGCATTACGAGTGCGTCGCTCTGGCCAACTGAGCTAAGGCGGCAGGCTGCCCGCATCAAGCGTGCGGGCGCAGCGCGGACAAGTTTACACAGGTTCCAGGGGTGCCCCGTACGGGGTACAGCCCAGGGCACATGGCCCCGGGCTGTACCGGTCCGTCCGGTGCGGCGGCCGTCCGCGGCGCTACGAGCAGCGCTTGCCGTCCTTGGGCGCCTTGCCCTTGAGCAGGTACGTGTCGACCGTGTCGTTGATGCAGGCTCCGCCGCGGAGGTACGCGGTGTGGCCGTCGCCCTCGTAGGTCAGCAGGCGTGCCGAGTCGAGTTGCCCCGCGAGGCCCTGGGCCCACGCGTAGGGCGTGGCCGGGTCGCGGGTGGTGCCGATCACCAGGATCGGGTCGGCGCCCTTGGCCGCGATGCGGCGGGGCTCACCGGTGGCCTTCTCCGGCCAGTAGCCGCAGTTGAGAGCGGCCCAGGCGAAGCCCCGTCCGAACACCGCCGAGGTCTTCTCGAAGGAGGGCAGGGCCTTCTTCACCGCGTCCGGAGAGCTGAATGCCGCAGGCAGGTCCAGGCAGTTGACCGCGGGGTTGGCGTACATGATGTTGCCGTAGTGGCCGTCGGGGTCGCGCTCGTAGTATTCGTCGGCCATGGCGAGCAGTTGGGCGCCGTTGCCCTTCTTCGCCGCGGTGAGCGCGTCACGCAGCTGGGGCCACGAGCTCTCGTCGTACATGGCTCGGATCACACCGGTCGTGGCGAGCGACTCGGTGAGCTTCCGCGGGTCGCCGGTCGGCAGCGGCTTGCCGTCGACCTTCTTGAAGAAGGCGCTGAGGTTCCGGCCAGCGTCCTTGGCGCTCTTCGTGCCGAGAGGGCAGTCCGACTGTGTGACGCAGTCTTCGGCG
>DATMEI010000789.1:0-6756 GCA_035556995.1 Streptomyces sp. | reverse complement strand
GGGCCTGCCTCGGATCGATCGGAATCTCCCGCGCCGTGTTCTCGGCGCGCTCCTCGGCGATCGACTGCCGCCCCGCGGTCCCGCAGCAGCGGTCGTACTGGTTCTGCCAGTCCCCCATGAAGGTGTCGTAGCTGGCCCCGCCGACCAGCTTCAGGTCCGACTCGTCGTTGTGCCAGACGCCGTTGCTCGTCCAGTTCGAGGAACCGACGAACACCAGCCTGGAGTTGGCGGCACCCGCGTAATTGCCGCTGACCATCATGTACTTGTCGTGCGTGTAGTGCCGGGCGTTGCCGTTCGCGTCGGTGCCGCGGGTGGTGTCGTGCACGTTGATGTTCGGCCGGTTCTTCAGGTAGTTCTGCACGCTGTCATCGGCCATTCCGGCGGTGATCAGAATGTGGATCTTGACGCCGGTTCGTGCCAGGCTCACCAGCTTCTTCGGCAGCTCCAGATAGTTCCGGTCGCCCGGCTTCCCGTGAGAGGTCCACTGGAACATGGCGATGTTGATCGTGGCCGGCGCCTTGATGTTGCTCAGGAAGTCGACCCAGGTGTCGCTCTTGGAGCGCGCCTTGGGCCACTGGTAGGAGGGCGGGGACAGTTTCCTGGCGGCCGTGGCGCTGGTGGAGTTGTAGTAGTCGGGCGCCAGCGGGCCCGGGCCGTTGAGCGCCCCCTTAGCCATGGCGGTGAAGTAGCGGACGTAGGAGTTGTACAGGGCGACGTTGCCCTTGACGGTGGCACTGCTGTTCCACGCGGTACTGGCCTGAGCGGAGGTGGGGTTGGCGCTGCTGACGGTCACCGTCCTGTTCGCATCGTGCCCGCCGCTGAGCATGTAGTACTTCGCGTGCAGGGAGGAACCGGCGTAGTGGGTCAGGCAGCCTCCCGGGCACATCGCGGCGAAGCTGGAGGCTCGCGGATCGTTGCCCAACTCGGTGACGATCGACTGCCAGATCGCATTGTCGCTGTGCACGTCCATCAGCGCCTTGACGATGACGCCGCGCTGGTGTGCGGCTATCAGGGCGTTGGCGAAGTCCGGGCCCGGATGTGCGTTGCTGATCGAGTACATGGCGACGCGTATGGTCTGCCCGCAGCTGGCGCTGTTGATCGACTCGATGATCGGGCCCATGATCTTCATCTGGGCGGTGGGGTCCTCCGGGTCGTTGAAGCGCGGGCCCGGACTGGAGGTGAACGTCCGATGCTCGCAACTCAGCGGGGGCTTGGCCTTCTTGACCGCGGCGTGCGCCGGTGTCAGCGGCAGCATGGTGACGACCAGCGCGATGATCAACGTGATCGTTCGCTTCATGGGCGGCCTTTCGCTGGGCTGTTGATGATGAAGAGTCGCGTCGCCGCAAGTAGCCCGCAGGACTGCGGGGGCTGAGGCCAGGAAGATGGCGCGTTGAAGCGGAACGGCAAGGAAACTCCCATGACATCAAGTTGGTTGGCTCATGTACCAACTTGCGACATGTGAGAACTTCGAATGGTTGCAGGACGATCCGAACCGTGACATAGCACTTGCACCCGCAATGAGCAGGAGTCGGCCGCTACCGGGGACTGACTCGGGGATGGTTCTGGATCCAGGACAGGCCGCCGAGGTCGAGGTGTTGGCGGGCGCCTGTGACGTCAGCGCACGAAGGCTCCAGGTCAGTGCCGCAGATGCGCTCGTCAGCGGGCCGAGTTCCTGCTCTCAGCGCGGAGGCAGCGGGATTTGAACCCACGGTGACATCGCTGCCACGCCGGTTTTCAAGACTCAGTCCGCCCAGTCCACCCCTTGCATTGGAGTACACCCGAGCACCTACTGTCCTGTGCAGCGGAAGGTCACTTTGAGTGTCTGAGGAAGGTGCAAAGCCTCGTGGAAATCGCTGGCTTCATCGACGCGCTGCGCCAGGACGGCGAGGTGCTGGTTGACAGCTCTGCGCGCGCGGGGTGGGACACCGCGGTGCCTACCTGCCCCGAGTGGCGGGTACGCGATCTCGTCGCCCACACCGGCAGCGTGCATCGTTGGGCCGCCGGTTACCTCGATGGCAGGACGGAACGCCGGCCCATCGAGATATGCGCCCCCGACGACGTTGACGCCCTCGCGGCCTGGTTCCGCGACGGACACCGGCAATTGCTGAACAGGCTCACCACGGCCCCTGCGGATCTGGAGTGCTGGACGTTCCTTCCCGCACCGACGCCCCTGGCCTTCTGGGCCAGGCGCCAGGCCCACGAGACCGCGATACACCGAGTGGACGCGGAGAGTGCACTAGGGGGCCGGTCAAGGGAGTTCACCGCTCAGTTCGCCACGGACGGGATCGATGAACTCCTGGCGGGATTCCACGTCCGTTCCCGAAGCCGGGTGCGTACGGAACAACCACGTTCCCTGCTCGTGCAGACGACCGACGACGGCCCGGACACCGGGCAGCCAAGCGCATGGCTGCTCCACCTCTCGCCGGAGCCGCTGCGGGTGGAGCAAATGACCGATACGGGCAGTATGTCCGCCGACTGCACCATCAGCGGCTCATCCCCGACGGTGTACCGCGCCCTGTGGAACCGAGGGGGCTATGAGGACCTGGATGTGACGGGAGACCCTTCGCTTGTCGAGCTGTGGCGACGTACTTCGGCGGTGTGAGCCCGAGGCCGCTGAGCGGTCCCCCGATCCACATCGAGGTCCACAATCACCGTAGCTGTGACTAGCTGTGACAGTCGATGACGCTTCCTCGGCTCATTTTCGGCCACCGCTCGTTGGCCTCCTGCTCGTTCGTCCTCCGCCCCCGCTGGTCCAGCTTGGGGTTCCGGGCGCTCCAACTGTCCCGGCTCTCTACCACAAAGGCCACAGGCGGGGACTGTCCATGCCCCTCGTGGGGCCGCTTTTGACGGGTGTGGTGGTGGAAAGCGCCAGTGGGTTTCAACCCTGGCCGGAAAGTGCCGACGCTGCTACTTTGGCTCAGCCATTCGACCAATTTGTCGGGGGCTCTCACACACACGGAGCGCCAATGAGCGACAGCAGGCAGGACACGGCGGGGACCACCGCCGACTCGGCCCCTCACAAGTTGCCGGTCAGGACCCTCGTCGCGGCCAGCATCGGCAACGCCATCGAGTGGTACGACTGGACCGTCTATGCGACATTCCTGATCTACTTCGCGACGCAGTTCTTTCCCGCCGACAACCCCGAGCTCGCTCTGGTGAACACGACGGCGACGTACGCGGTCGCCTTCTTCGTCCGCCCGGTCGGCGGTTGGCTGCTGGGCCGCTTTGCCGACGTCCGCGGCCGCAAGGCCGCCATGATCCTGACCATCCTGATGATGGCCGGCGGCTCGCTGGCGATAGGACTGCTGCCCACCTACGAGCAGGTCGGCTGGCTGGCTCCGATCCTGCTCCTGCTGGCCCGCATCTCCCAGGGCATGTCGCTCGGCGGTGAGGTCTCCAACGCCTCCGCGTACCTGGCCGAGATCGCCCCCCGGGGCCGCCGGGGCCGGTACTCGTCCTTCTTCTACATATCGACCGGCTCGGCGCTGCTGCTCGCCTCGCTGCTGGGGGCCTTCCTCTCGTCCGTGCTCACCGAGGACCAGCTACGCGATTACGGATGGCGTATCCCGTTCATCGTGGGCGGTCTGCTCGCAGTCGTGGGCATGTATTTGCGGCGCACCATCTCGGAGACCGAGCAGTTCGAGCAGAACAAGAACAAGGCGGTGCGCACGAAGCGGCCCCTGCTCACCACGATCACGCAGCATCCCAAGGCGGTCGGACAGCTGATCGGCATCACGCTGCTGAACACGCTGAACTACTACGTGTTCTTCAGCGCGCTCACGCCGTACGCCGTGAAGTCTCAAGGAGCCGACGACAGCGACGTGTTCATCGCGCTCTCGGTCGGAACGGCGCTCTTCATCGTGCTGCAGTATCCGTGCGGCAAGCTGTCGGACCGGTTCGGACGCAAGCCGCAGCTGCTGATCTGGTCCGCGGCGCTCGCCTGCCTCATCATCCCGCTGTCCAAGCTCATCACCCCCGGGGCCGGGCTGCCGCAACTGCTGGTGGTCTTCTGCACGGGCCTTGGCCTGTACGCACTGATGTCCTCCATCGCGCCGGCCATCATGAGCGAGCTGTTCCCGACCGAGCTGCGCGGCGTGGGCATCGGCGCCTGGTACAACATCACGGTCGCGATATTCGGCGGGACGGCGCCACTGGTGATCACCTCCCTGTCCAACGCAGGCCACCCCGACCTGTTCTTCGTCTACGTCACCGTCGGCTCGGTCGTCGCGTTCCTGACGATCTTGACGCTGCGCGAGACCGCCCACGAGGAGCTCCGGTGACCGCCGTCCTCGACCTCCTCACCGAGCTGGTGCGGCGGCGGACGGTGGCGTCCGGCGAGGGTGTACTGGCAGCGCTGTGCGCCGACACCCTGCGCGACAACGGCTTCGAGGTGTCCACACCCGACTGGGAGGAGGGACGCGAGCAACTCATCGCCCTCACCGGCTCGGACTCCGCCCCGCTCACGGTGACCGGTCACCTCGACACGGTGCCCGCCGACCCCGCGCAGTGGACCGTCGACCCGTGGGCCGCGGAACGGGACGGCGACCGCATGGTCGGGCGCGGCACCAGCGACATGAAATCGGGAGTGGCCGCCGCCGTCGTCGCGGCCGTCGACCACGCCGCGCGGCCGCACCACTGCCACGGCCTGCAACTGGTCCTGGCCGCGGGAGAGGAGACCGGCTGCACCGGAGCCCTCCGTCTCCCGCAGTCGTCACTCACGCCGGGGGGTCCGCTCCTCGTGGCCGAGCCGACGGCCAACCGCCTCACCCTCGGTCACAAGGGCGCGCACTGGATGCGTCTGACCGCCACGGGCCGCGCCGCGCACGGGTCGGCGCCCCAGCTCGGCGACAACGCCGTGGTGCGGCTTGCCCGTGCCGCCGGCGCGCTGCACGACCACGATTCCTGGCCCTCCCACGCGGCGTTCGGCCCGGTGACTGCGAACGTGGGTCTGCTGCGCGGCGGCGTCCAGCCCAACGTCGTGCCCGACTTCGCGGAGATGCTCCTCGACGTCCGCACAGTCCCCGGCGTGAACGGCGACGACGTGCGCTCTGTCGTCGCCGAGCTGTGCGGTGACGGCATCCAGGTCGACGACCACGTGGTCCTGCCCGTCGTCGACACGGACGTGCAGGACCCGTTCGTCGGTCTCGTGCGCGAGGCCCTGGTCGCCGCGGGCGAGGATGATGAACCCCACTCCCCCGCCCGGTACTTCACCGACGCCTCGGTACTGACGCGGCTGCTCTCGCCTCCCGAGGACGGTCGCCCGGCGCCCACTGTCGTGCTCGGGCCGGGCGAGCCCGACCAGTGCCACGTTGTCGACGAGTGGTGCTCGACGTCCAAGGTCGAGGCCGCCGTGGAGATCTACCGCCAGCTGTTCGACCGGTGGTGCCGCGGCCGGTGACCCCGCGCCATCTGGACCGGGGCCTGTACCGCGGGCTCTGCAGCCCGCGGTTCAGGCCGGCGGACCTGGAGCAGGCCCGCCGGCGCCGCCGATGCCGGCCGAGTCCGAGCCGTTCTCAGACGCAGATCCCGTTCGGGTCGTCCTTGGGACACACGTTCCCTGTCCAGGTGTTGGCTGTGCCGGCTGTGCCGCCGCCGCTGGTGTCGTCGTTGGCGTCCCAGACGCCGTTGCCTGTGGCGACGTTGCCGCTGAACACCAGCGGAACGGTCGGCGTCACCGACGAATTCACCTGAATTCCGTTGTTGCTGCTTCCCCTGATGACGTTGCCGGAGAATGTACCGGAGTCCAGTTCGCTGACGCTCACGCCGTTGGTGCGGGAACTGATGACGTTTCCCGTGACGTTCAGACCGGTGCTGGGGGCCAGCGAGCCGAATTGCGCTGTCACATTGATACCTGTGCCGGCGCCGCCAGTGATGATATTTCCCTGGATCTGCGCCTGATCGGTATTCGAGTCGACGAGCACGGCGCTGCCGGAGGGAAGGGCGGAGTTCTTCGTGACCTGGTTCGTAGCCACCGCAGGACCGTCGGCATTGACCAGCACAAGGAATGTGGAGCTGTCCACACTTGTGTTGTTGGTGATGCTCAGCTCTTCCGCGGGGTCGCTGCCGTCCAGGACTCCCTGGGTGTTGACGTCCGCGTTGACGTGGCCGCTGAAGCGGTTCTGGGTGATCGAAGTGAAATTGGTGCCCTGGCCGCCGCCCAGGAAGACGCCGGTTCCGCCTTGCGGCAGGCTGTTGTTGTTGTCCACCAGCCGATTCTGGCTGATCAACGACAGACTGGAACTCGTGCCGGGGGAACGGAAGTTGATGCCGATACGGTTCCCCGTGATGATGTTGTTGACGATCGTGAAGCCGCTGCCGCCTGACAGCGTGTCGATCCCGTCGGCCGTGGAGTTGCGGACGGTGAATCCGTCGACGGTGACGTCGCTTACTCCGCCGGTGACGGTGAAGCCCGTGGACCCTGCGGGGGGCTCGACGATGGATTCCTGCGCGGGATTGGTGCGGCCGGCGCGTGCGTCCACACCCGCCCGCGCTCCGCGGAAGACCAATGGCTTGTTCACTGTTACTGCTTCGTTGTACGTGCCGGCGCAGACGCGGATGGTGTCCTCCGCTGACGCGGCGTTGACCGCGGCTTGAATGGTCGCGTGCTGGGGGTTCGGACATGTTGCGCTCGGGGTTCCCACGACGATCACCGCCAGCGCGGCGGCCGGTGGCGATGCGGCGAGACCGGTCGTCCAGAGGAGGACGGCCATTCCGGTACTGAGGAGCAACTTGACGATGGATCTGGTCGAGGCCATT